>JAQXHG010000045.1 GCA_029007115.1 bacterium
TAATCAACACCAATATGCTTGAGTTTGATTTTCTCGTTTGTTAGATACAAAAAATATCTTATGAAAATTGATGTCAATGATGTGAAACATGAATTTATGAACTTGTCATTGACATCAATTGAATAAGTTATATAATTTCAAACAAAAACGAGAATATTCTCCCGTTAATGTTTTAAAAATTTTGAGACATTTTCCTAAATTATTGACATGTTAAAAAAGTATACTATATACTGGTAAGTTCAATTTCTTTTTCTTTAAATTTCTCTTCAACTATCTTATTAAATTTATTAATCATCTCTTGAATAATTTCTAAATTCATTTCTTTCTCATCTTCTGTAAGATCATCACTTTTTTTAATTTTATTATTTTCATCTTGTCTAATATTTCTTAAAGCTACTCTTGCCTCTTCAGCCATAACGCTTGCTTGTTTAACATAATTTTTTCTTGTTTCACCTGTTAATTCTGGTATAGTTAACATTATTACTTCTCCATTATTAGTAGGCGCTATACCTATATTTGCCTCATAAATAGCTTTCTCTATATTTTTAAGAGATGATTTATCGAATGGTTTAATTGAAAGGACTCTTGCCTCTGGAATTGATATTGTTGCAAGTGATTGTATTGGTGTTGGTGTTCCATAATACTCTACCATTACCCCATTTAAAATATTTGGGTTTGCTCTTCCTGCTCTAATGGTAGTATATCTACTTTCTAGGGTTTCTATAACCTTATTCATCTTATTTTTAATTTCAACTTCGTCTATCATATTATTCCTCCACTAAATTATATTTTAATTATAAATAAATTTAGATCATAAATCAATTATTTTTGTATAAGTACATTTATTAATAGTTTTCGTAATAAATAAGTTATAGTTTTATTTATAATAATGACTTTTCATCAAAAAATTGTTATAATTAAATTATATAATAAGAGGTGTAATTATGAATGAAAATAATGAGTTAGAAAGTGATTCATCATCAAATGAATCTTTAGAAAGTGAAAATATCGAAAATACATTATTATTAGAAGATGAAAATAAATCAAATTTACAGCAAATAAATATTGAAAAATCAAATATAACTACTGAAGTAGATAATGATTTTAATGATGTTGTAACTACTAGTAAAAGTAAAAAACTATTAATAGTAACAGTTATTATAATTATAGTTCTATTAGTTGGATTTGGGCTCTTTTATATGAATTCTAAAAGAACTATGACCAAGAGTATAGTGTTAGTTAAAAGTAATTTAAAAGAATTGTTCTCTTTTAAACTAAATAATAACAATACCTATCAAAAAATATTGAATGCTGATACTTTTACAACTAAAAATGATATAAAAATATCTTCTATTTTGGGAGAATATAATTTTAAAATAGATAGTGTTACTGATAATAAAAATAATAACATGCAAGCAATTATGTCATTCTTATCTAATAATAAAGAAATAATTTCATTAGATATGATTATGAATGATAATAAACTATATATGAAACTAAAAAAATTTATGGAAATATATTATTATTTTGATAATTTACAAATGAAAATGAATGAACTTTATGAACTTCAAGATATTGATTTTGATTATCTTATAGATAGTGTTACTGATAATATTTCAGATAGTATTATTAAAACAGATATAAAAAGTGAATATGTTAATACAAAAATAAATAGTGAAGATAAAAAAGTTAGAAAGTTAACATTTGAATATAATGAAGATGCTTTATCAAAATTGATTGTTGAAATATGTAATGATTTAAAAGAAGATAAAGCATTAAATGAATTAACTAAATTAACTTCATTAGAAAAAGAAGCAATAAAAACAAATTTAGATAATTTGATAAATGATATAAAATCAAGTGATATTGATAATAATAAAATAATATTTAGTTATATAGTATATTGTGACTTATTTAATAATATTATTGGTTATGAGTTAAGTAACGACTATTTTATAATAAGTAGTCTTGAAGATAAAAATATAAATGAAATTAATATTATTTCTAACAGAGAAAAAAAAGAAGTACTAAATATCATTATAGAAGAAAAAGAAAAAGAATATTCTATAGATTTAATATATAAAGAAAATAGTGAAAAGTTATTTAGACTTAATGGAATAATTACTAAAGATGATAGTTTTGACTTTAATCTTGAAACAATGGGACAGACAATTAAAATAATTGGAAACAATCAAATAAAAGAAGAAAATGGTATTGTGCAGATAAATACAATTACATTTAGTATGTTAGGTCAAAATTTATTAGCTCTAACTATAACTTCAAATATAACTGAAGGTGGAAATATTAATTTAGATGACATTAAAAATGCTAAAAATATAAATGAAATGAATGAGGATGAACAAAATAGAATTATTTATAATATTATGAATGATGAAATTATTAATGAATTTATAACTTCACTACAAAATATTTTCGGTAGTGATACTAGTATTTTAAATGAATAAAACTCTCGAGTCTCGAGAGTTTTTTTAAAATAATTATTTTTTATTTATATTAGAATATGATTTAAAAACTTTATCTTCAAGTATTTTATATAACTTGTCTGCCCCAAGAAAACTAAATAGTCCTACCCAAAGGGATTCAATAATACCATAATGTGTGAATGTTAATGTGAATATAATTCCAAATATCATAGATATAAAAAAAGAAATATATATTAAACATGAACTACATTTTATTATAGATGTACCTTTGATTTTTTGAGTAAATGAACTACTAATTACACTAGAGACACATGAAATTATTAGTAATGTCTTAATTAAATTAATATCCATTATAACTTCACCAGTATAATATATTCTTATATAATAAAAAGCACAATAAAATGTGCCTAAAATATTATTTTCTTTGTACTTTTTTAATTCTACTCTCTTAATATATCCACAATCTTCACATATAGATGATAGGTTTTCTTGCATAACTTGAATTAGTTTTTCTAAAAACTTTCTTTTAATAATTCTTCTTTTTAGTTTTTAAATTTTCAATCGTATTAATTTATTTTGTAGTAGTGTAATCATACTAGCAAAAGTAATTGGAAAAGCTATACCAAGTTAAGCTAAATTTGCCGTAAAATCAAATATATTGGTTATATATTATCAAGAAAAAAGAGACTATTTGTCTCTTAATATTCCATTGTGCTTTTTTACGACATTTTCTATTATTTTATCAAACAATGGATTAATTTCTTCATCACTTAGTGTTTTATCAAAACTTTCAAAATATAAATTATAAGCAATAGATTTTTTGTTACTATCTATTTTATCTCCCTCATAATAATCAAATACCATAACATTCTTTAAAAGTTTTCCTCCAGCTTGTTTAATAGATGATATTACATCTTCATTATTTACATCTTTTGGTAATATAAAAGCTAAATCTTTAGAAATACCTGGATATTTTGAAAATTCTTTATATTTTACTTTTCCAACTCTATTATCAAATAAAGTATCTAAATTTATTTCAATTACATATACTTCATCTTTCGTAATTCTTGGATGTACTTGTCCTAATAAACCTACTATATTACCAGATACATTAATGTATACACTTTTTGTTGGATGCATCTCATCAGGTAATTCCTTTACTACAAATGAATATCTATTCTTATATCCTAAACTATCAAGTAAGTCTTCTACTATTCCCTTAACAGTATAAAAATCATAATATTCTTTATCTATACCTTCCATATAATTACCACTAAGTAGACATGCTAATTTATTTTCCTCTACATATTCTCCATTAATTAAACTAAAACATTTACTAATTTCAAATATAGAACAGTCTTTTATATTTCTAGCTTTATTATAATTATAAACCTCAAGTAATGATGTTAATATACTATGTCTTAATACTTCTCTATCTTCTGATAGTGGACTTAATACTTTAATTAATCCAAATTCATCATTAGTAAATTTAAATACATCTGAATTTTTGATTAAAGAATATGTTATAACTTCATTTAATCCTAGACTAACCATTATATCTCTTACAACTCTATTCTTTTTATCATAAATTGATGGAGTGCTTTCAAATACAGGTAAAGTAGCCTCAATATTATCAACTCCATATACTCTTCCCACTTCTTCAATTAAATCTTCTTTAATGCTAATATCGGTTCTTCTTGTAGGTACTGTAACTTTAAATTTATTAGATACTACTTTATATTTAAAGTTTAATTTATCAAATACTTTAGATACATCAATAACACTTAAGTTATATCCTAAAACACTATTTATTTTATCAAGTTCTATTTCAATTATTTTATCTTCTCTATCTAATGTATTATATTCTATAATACCATCACATACACTTGCATTTGCATATTTTTCTAATAAGTAACAAGCTCTTTCAAGTGCCATATATGTTCTATTTACATCAAGCCCCTTTTCATATCTAATGCTTGCTTCACTTCTAAGTAACTTCTTAGATGTTTTTCTAATATTTATTGGATTAAATATAGCACATTCTATTACTACATTTTTAGTGTTTTCATTAATTTCAGTAGATAAACCACCCATTACTCCAGCTAAACCTATAGGTTCTTTTCCATTAGTAATAACAATATCCTCGCTATTTAATATTCTTTTATTATTATCAAGAGTAACTAATGTTTCACCATCTTGTGCATTTCTAACTCCAATAGTATCACCAAGTAAATCAGCATCATAAAAATGTAATGGTTGACCTGTTTCTAACATTACATAGTTTGATATATCAACTACATTATTAATAGATCTAATTCCACATGCCATTAATCTATTCTTAATAAATACAGGGCTTTCTTTTATTTTAACATTATTTACTCTTTTAGATAGAAATGTATAAACATTAGGTGTATCTACTTTTAAAGATAAACTATTATTAATATTTTCTTTATTAACTTTATAATTCATTTTTGGTAATTTAACACTATTTCCAGTTATAATTGCACTTTCATATGCAAGACCTAACATACTTAGTAAGTCTGCTCTATTTGCTGTTAACTCAAAATCAATTACCATATCATCAAGTTCTAAAAATTTAATAGGATCTTCACCTACAATTGCAAGCTCATCAAGTTCACATATTCCTTTAATATCTTCATCTTTTAAATATTTGCTTTCAATTCCAAGTTCATTTAAGGCACAAAGCATACCATTTGATTCGCATCCCAAAATAATTGATTTTTTAATAGTACCACCTGGTAGTACACAACCATCTAATGCAACAATTACCTTAATTCCTTCACGAACATTAGGTGCTCCACATACAATGTTTAATACTTCGCTACCAATATTAACTTTACATAAATGTAAATGATCACTTTGTGGATGCATAGAACATTCAATAACTTCACCTATTATTAATTTAGATGCATTTACAAGAGGTTTTATAGTTTCATATTCATTTCCAAGCTTTAACATTGCATCTGCATATTCATAAAAATCTACACTATCTAAACTAGTATAATCACTAACAAACTTTTTACTTAATTTCATGTTCTTACATCTCCTTTCTATCAAAATTATTCAAGAATCTATAATCATTTGTATAGAAATTTCTAATATCAGTAATACCATATTTAAGCATTGCTACTCTCTCAATTCCAATACCAAATGCAAAACCTTGATATTTATTATGATCAAATCCACAATTTTCAAGTACATTAGGATGAACAATACCACATCCAAGAATTTCTATCCATCCAGTTCCTTTACACATAGGACAACCTTTTTTATTACAATTAAAGCAAGATACGTCAACTTCATAGCTAGGTTCAGTAAATGGAAAATAACTCGCTCTAAAACGAATATCTCTATCATTACCTAGCATTTTACGAGCAAGTAACAATAAGGTTCCTTTTAAATCAGACAATGATATATCTCTACCAACTACAAGCCCTTCTATTTGAGAAAATTGATGAGAATGAGTTGCATCATCATCATCTCTTCTATAAGTTTTACCAGGACAAATAATCTTAAATGGTTTTTTATCTACATTTGCAAGCATACTTCTAACTTGCATAGTACTAGTATGAGTACGAAGTAACATTTCCTGTGTTATATAGAAACTATCTTGAGCATCTCTTGCAGGATGACCTTTTGGTAAATTTAACATTTCAAAGCAATTAGAATCACTATCAACTTCAGGACCATCAACAACATCATATCCCATAGAAATAAATAAATCTTCTATCTCTTCACGAACTAATGTAAGAGGATGTTTAGTACCTCTTTTTCTTTTCTTACTAGGCAATGTTAAATCAATTTTATCATTTTCTAATTTTTTATTAAGTTCCAAATCTTTAATAGTTTTAAGTCTATTTGAAAAAGCCTCTGTAACTATTGTTCTAACTTCATTAGACTTAGCACCTACTTCTCTTTTCTCATCACTAGAAAGTTTCCCCATAGAAGACATAATCTCACTAAATTCACTTTTTTTACCTAAATATTTAGATTTAGCATTATTAATTGATGCTTCATCATTGCATTTTTCTACTTCATCAAGTGCTTTCAATTTAATTTCTTCAAGTTTTTCAATCATTTTTTCCTCCCAATAAAAAAATATTATAACTTAAGGGTGAGATTACCCACGGTACCACCTTAATTCATAATATTTTATGCTCTTTACTTGTTAACGCCAAAGTACGTTCTTTATTAACATGAAGGTGAATTCATGACTATTTATTTATTAGTTTTTCACCAAATAACTAATTCTCTTAAAAATAAAATACTATCACTACTACTTCTTCACAAAAGATATTAACATTTTAACACCAAATAATTAAAATGTCTAGTAAACAAATGAAATTTAAAGTAATTATTATACTTATTTATAATTTATTATAATTTTCTATTATATACTTTATTTCATTTATTACATTTTCTACTTTTATTAATCTAGTCTCATCTTCATTTCTAAGTTTGATTTCAACTTCATTATTTTCATAATATTTACCTATTGTTACTCTAATTGGTATTCCAATTAAATCCATATCTGCAAATTTAACACCTATTGTTTCTTTTCTATCATCAAGTAATACACTAATACCTAAATTAATTAATTTATCATGTAAGTTTTCTGCGTATTTGCTACAATCTTTATCATTTGTATTAGCAACTACTATACATACTTTAAACGGAGATACTTCCATAGGCCATATTATACCTTTATCATCATGATTTTCTTCCACAATTGCACATAAACATCTATCAATACCAATTCCATAAGAACCCATATACACTAAATTTTTATTATTTACTTCATCAGTATACTTTAAATCATAACATTCACTATAGTTAGTTCCAAGTTTAAATATATGTCCCACTTCAATTCCTTTTATTATATTACAATTACTTTTACATTTGGGACATATACTATTTTCATCAAACAATTTAATATCACTATATCTATTAATCCTAAAATCACGTCCGGGTAATACATTCATATAATGATAATCTTTTTTATTACTACCACAAACAGCATTTATCATTCCTTTTATTTCATTGTCTGCAATAACTTCCATAGTGGCATTAATTGGCCCAATAAATCCAGCATAAGTACCAATTCTTTCTAATTCTAAAGAGTCTGGAATTGTAATATTTTCTGTCTTTAATAATCTTTTTAGTTTATTAATATTAAGTTCACTACTGCCTCTTAATAGAAGCATTTTATATTCATCATCGGCCTTTACTACTAATGATTTAATAATGTCATTTGAATCTATTTGTAAATACTCACTTATTTCATTTATTGTCTTTATATTAGTAGTTCTAATTAAAGACATATTTTCTATTTTTTCATTTTTTTCTTTTATAATATTTTTACAACTAGCATCTTCAATATTAGAAGCATAATCACATGAACTACACTTTACCACTAAGTTATCTCCATAATCACTTATTACTTGAAATTCTTCACTAGAAAGTCCCATCATATAATAAGGATCACTTCTAACAATCATTGGATTTAAACCAATTCTATCAAATATTTTTATATACGCTTGATATATTTTATCATAACTGACATCACATCCAGCTTCATTAGCATCAAAACTATATGCATCTGCCATTAAAAATTCTTTTTTTCTACATAATCCTAATTCTACTTTTTCTTCATCTCTATACTTATTATTTATTTGATATAGAGTAAAATGCAAATCTTTATAACTATTTATTTTATATTTAGCCATTGATGTAAATAATTCTTCACTAGTTGGACATAAAGAATATAATTTATTATATCTATTTTTTATTTTAAAAATTTCATTATTCAATAATTTATCTCTACCAGTTTTTTCAAATACTTCACTATTTACTAATGTAGGGGTCAATAATTCGTGAGCATTTATTTTATTTAATTCTTCTTTAATAATAGCTTTTATATTTTCAAGCACCATAAAACCAAATGGTAAATATGAATAAATACCATTTTCAAGTTTCATTATCATTCCACTCTTAACAAGTAATTTAGATGAAATATTAACTTCATCTTTTGGAACTTCTCTCCTAGTTATAAAGAAACTATTACTTAATCTCATAATTACTACCTTACTTATTTATAATTATCCCAATCTGTAATTTTATCTTCATTTATTATATATGAGAATACTTTTCTACTCATTGCTTCATTATTGTTATATCTAACACAAACTTTTAAATTATTTAAAGAACTGCCATCAATAGGATTTGTAAGTATTTCTTTTTCATCTTTATCTCCAACTAAATATCCTCTAGATACTAATGTTCTAACTAATACAATTAAACAATCTTCATTTTCAATATAGGAATTATTATCACTTCTACATTCTTCACCACTATTACATATTATTGTAACTGGACTTGGTATTTCCATAATATATTTACTAGCATAATCTTCAGCAGCAATTTTTATTTGAGTTATTTTGCTATCTAATGTATTTAATAAGACATTTTTTCTAATTATTAAAACTGCTGGTGTTGCGATTAATGCTAATATGCCAAGTATAGCAATTACTGCGATTAATTCAGTTAATGTAAAGCCCTTCTTATTCAATATCATCATCTCCTATGATAAATTAAGTATATCAAAAATCACTTTTAATAACAATTATTCTATTTAATCTTTGCCCATAATTTGTCATATAATTTTATTTTATCCCCTATGTTTTTCACAAAATATCCCTCTGATATTATGGCATCAGATATATTTGATGCATTATTATTCATATATTCACTACTTAAATATTTTTCGCTTTTTTTATTTACAGTTTTATATGGATAAGACTCAATTATCTGAGCCATAATTTGAGCATCTAAAATATAATCCATAAATTCATATAATTCATCTTTATTTTTAGCTCCTCTTGGAATAGCGAAATTATCTATACTAAGAGCGAAACCTTCACTCGGAAATATATTTTTAATACTTTTATTTGTATTTGATGCAATAGCGCCCTCAGCATTCCAAAGTACTGCAATATTTGCTTCATTGTTAATTAAGAAATTTTTTGGTGAATCACTATCATAAGCTTTAATATTTGGTTTTAATTTTTTTAACCATAAATAAGCATCATTTAATTCTTCTTCACTTGTTGTATTCATATCATGTCCACAAGCAAGTAAAGCCATACCTATTATAATTCTCTGATCATCTATTAGTACTATATCATTTTTATATTTAGAGTTTAATAAATCACTATATGATATAATATCTTCTTTAATATTATCTGTATTAACACTAATAACTACTGATGTTGCCAAAAAAGGAATAGAATAATCATTTCCACTATCATAACTAAGACCTAAAAAATTATAATTAAGATTTGATAAATTTGATAATCTACTTTTATCAATAGTTTCTATCATACCTTTGCTTTTCATAATCTCTATCATATAGTCACTTGGAAATATTAAATCATAAGTACCTTCTTTTACACTACTTATTTTAGCAAGCAATTCTTCATTAGATGAATAAGTTGAATAATTAACTTTAATTGATGTTTTACGCTCAAAATCTCTAATTATCTCATCTGGTATATAACTAGACCAATTTAATACATTTAAAGTACGTTCTTCTTGATTATTACACCCACAACATAACATAATCATAAATAAGATGACTATTATTTTCTTTATCATGATAAAGCCTCCTGTCTTAATTTTCTAACACTAATAAAAGCTGATATAGTAAGTATTAAGAATACTACAAGTAAAATTAAAGATATTAAAGCGTTTACATCTGGTGTTATACCAGTTTTAATAAGTGAGTATATATATAGTGGTAATGTATTACTTCCAGGACCAGCAGCAAAATAACTAATTACTACATCATCTAGTGATAATGTAAATGCAAGTTGCGCTCCACTTAATATACCAGGCATAATAGAAGGCAATATTATCTTAAAAAATATTTTAATTGGACTAGCACCTAAATCAGATGCTGCATTTTCTAAATTATCATCAAGTGAATCAAGTACACTTCTAACACTTATAATAACAAAAGGTATTGAAAAACATATATGAGATAGTATTAAAGTAAGCATACCAAGTTCTAATTTTGCAAGAGTATATATACAAAGAAGTGATATACCAAGTACTATCTCTGGTATAACTACTGGTATGTATATTAAAGCATTTATTATATTTTTACCTTTAAAATCATATTTTTTAATTCCGTAAGCTGATATAGTTCCTATAATAGTAGATACAATAGTAGAAGTAAATGCTACTATTAAAGTGTTTTTAAGAGCATCTAATAAAGTGGGATTTGTAAATAATTTTTTATACCACTCTAATGTAAAACCTTCAAATGTGATATTCATTTTTGATGTATTAAATGAAAATAATATAAGAACAACAATAGGTGCAAATAAAAATATAAATACTAAAATAATTATTAGATTATCTAAAAATTTATTATTCTTCATCAAGCACCTCCTAAGTCATCCATTTTACCACCAAGTTTTTTATATACTAATATTAATAGGAATGTTATAAATATTAAAAACATTGATATAGCCGCTCCAAATGGCCAATTACGTGCTGTTAAGAATTGATTTTTAATTAGGTTACCAAGTATCATTATTTTTCCTCCACCAAGTATATCTACTATAAAGAAGTATCCTAAAGCAGGAGTAAATACCATTAACGCACCATTAAATAGCCCAGGAATTGTTTGAGGTAATATTATATTTTTAAATGTTTTAAATTTACTCGCTCCAAGATCATATGATGCTTCCAATAAAGATTTATTAATCGTAGATACACTACTATATAAAGGAAGCAACATAAATGGAAGTAATGTATATACCATACCAACTATTATTGCTCCAAAATTATACATTAGTGATAATGGACTTTCTATTATATTTAATCTTAATAAAACCTCATTTATAATACCACTTTTTCTAAGTAAAACTATCCATCCATACATTCTAATTAAAGAATTTGTTAAAAATGGTAACATAACAATTGTCATGAATATTTTTTGAGTTTTCTTGGATTTATGACATACCGCTAATACAAATGGATATGCAATTAAAACACAAATAATTGTTGTAATGATAGCTACTAAAAAAGACTGTAAAAATATTTTTACATACACTACATCAAATAAATCAATATAATTCATAAGAGTAAGCTCTTCAATCATACCACCATAAGAATCACTCTTAAAAAAACTAATAATAAATATATATAATAAAGGTAATGCTATTAAAAATAAAGCATATATGATTAAAGGAAATACAAAAATAGCCCTTAAGTAATTATTTTTTTTCATCTTTTGCACTTCCTATAATTACACAATCATCTAAAGTCCAATACATAAATACTTCATCATTTTCCCTAAATTGTCTATCATTACCTATTGTTAACTGTTTAATTGTTTCATTTTCAGTCTTAATAATTAATTTAGTAACACTACCATCATATATTTCATCTTTAATTACACCTTTAATACAATTCATTTTACGTTCAGTTTTACTTAATTTAATATTTTCAGGCCTTACAACTACACTTAGTTTACTATCTATTGGATAATTCCCTACTACTGTAATAAATTCTTTATTATCTGTTTCAATAATACTTTTATTGTCTTCATTTTTAATAACTTTTCCTTTAAAAATATTGGCTTCACCTAAAAAATTCGCAACATACTCACTTTTAGGATTTTCATACACTTCTAATGGAGTACCTATTTGTTCTATTTTACCTTTATTTAAAACAACTATCCTATCACTCATAGATAATGCCTCATCTTGATCATGGGTAACATATATAAACGTAATTCCAAGTTTTTTCTGGAGGTGTTTAAGTTCTATTTGCATTTTCTTTCTTAATTTTAAATCAAGTGCACTAAGTGGTTCATCTAATAATAGAACTCTAGGATTATTAATAAGTCCCCTTATAATAGATACTCTTTGTTGCTCACCGCCTGATAATTCTTTTGGCTTTCTATTCTCATATCCTTCTAAATGAACTAATTTTATCATATTAGATACTCTTTTTTCTATTTCTTTTTCATCTACTTTTTTCATCTTAAGACCAAAAGTTACATTATCTTTAACACTCATAAATGGAAATAAAGCATAGTTTTGAAATATAGTATTTACATTCCTTTTTTGAGGTTCTGTAAAAGTTACATCTTCGTTATCTAAATATATCTTTCCTTTTGTTGGAAGTTCTAATCCAGATATACATCTAAGAATAGTAGTTTTACCACAGCCACTTGATCCTAAAAGAGTTAAAAATTCTCCTTCATAAACTTCTAAATTTAAATCTTTAATTACTATTTTCTCATCATAGTTTTTTTCAAAATCTTCTAATTTCACTATAACTTTTTTATCCATAAGTGCACCTCTTTATTATTTTCTAATTATAGTACCTGTCTTTCCCTCTAACGCTGAAGCTGCCTTTTTAAGTGATGTTATCATCGCATAGCCTTTTTTAGTGTATGAAGCAAAGTCAATACATGCTTCTACCTTAGGTAACATACTTCCTTCTGCAAATTCTTTATCTTTAATAAATTCTTTTGCTTCTTTAATAGTCATTTCTCTAATTTTTTGTTCATCTTCTTCATTATAATTAATACTTACTTCATCTACGGCTGTTAATACTAAGAAAATATCTGCTTGAAGTGAACATGCAAGTCTTGAACTAGTTCTATCTTTATCAATAACTGCATCTACTCCTCTATATCCTCCTCTTTCTTTAACAACAGGAATTCCTCCACCTCCACAAGCAATAATAATATTGCCTTTATCAAGAAGATGTTTAATAGTATTAATTTCAACTATTTTTATTGGCTTTGGAGATGCAACTACTCTTCTATATCCTCGTCCTGCATCCTCTTTCATTATATAGCCTTTTTCTTTTTCTATCTTAAGAGCTTCTTCTTTTGTATAGAATTTACCAATTGGCTTAGTTGGATTTTTAAATGCTGGATCATTTTTATCAACTTCAACTTGAGTAACTACTGTAAGACAATCTCTATTTATTTTTCTTCTTACAAGTTCTCTTTGAATAGATTGTTGTAAATGGTAACCTATATATCCTTGAGACATCGCACCACATTCAGCAAATGGCATTTCAGGTGAATCAATCTCTTCATGAGATACTTCCATTGCTAGATTAATCATACCAACTTGTGGTCCATTACCATGTGTTACGATTACTTTATTTCCTTTTTCTACTAAATCAACGATACTTTTAGCTGTATTTTTAACTAATTGTAATTGCTCTTCTGGTGTACTACCAAGAGCATTACCACCAAGAGCTATAACTATACGCTTTTTCATTATAATTCCTCCCTCATACTCTTATATCCTATTATATATAGTATAACATAAAAATATAAAAACTAGAATAATAAATAACAAAAAAGAGATAACTTTTTGAAGTGAAGTTATCTCTAATAACTATTTTACTTGAACATCTGGTACTTGTTGAGTAATACAGTGAATATTTCCTCCACCAAGTAAGATTTCACGAGCATAAATTGGAACTATCTCACGATCTGGATATAATTCTTTTAATAACGCTATTGCTTTTTCATCATTAGGATCATTAAATATAGGTAATGCTACAAAGCCATTTCCAGTATAATAATTTACATAAGAAGCAGCTAACCTATCTCCTTCTTTACGAGGAAGAGTACCATCTACTGCATCTACACCAGAACTTTCACCCTTAGTAATTAAAATTGGTGATGGTGTATACATTTTATGTATTTCTAGTTTTCTACCTTTAGCATCTGTTTCATTACTTAAATAATCATATGCTGCTTTACTAATAGCATATTGAGGATCATTTTCATCATCAGTCCAAGCAAGTACAACTACTCCTGGTTTAACAAATTGACAAATGTTATCTACATGACCATTTGTCTCATCATTATAGATTCCATTTTTAATCCATAATACTTTAGAAACATTTAACATATCACATAATACTTTTTCAATTTCTTCTTTTGTTAAATGACTATTACGACCTTCTGATAATAAACATTCCTCAGTAGTAAGTAGCGTTCCTTCACCATCAACATGAATAGAACCACCTTCTAAAATAAAGTCATCTAATCTATATCTGTCTACTTGTTCAAGTTCGCACATCTTCATAGCAACTTTATCATCTTGATCCCATGGGAAATATAATCCATCTACAAGACCACCCCATGCATTAAATGTCCAATCAATTGCTCTTTTATTTCCTTTATCATCAATAACAAATGTTGCTCCACAATCTCTCATCCATGAATCATCATTACTCATTTCAACAACTTTTACATAATCTGCTAGCATATTTCTAGCATTATCATATTGTCCACGAGATACGCACATTGTTATTGGTTCAAATCTACCAATTGCATTAGCAACTTTAGTAAATACCTGTTGAGCAGGTTTTCCACCTAATCTCCAGTTATCTGGTCTTTCAGGCCATATCATGTATGTTCCTGAATGACGTTCAAATTCACCAGGCATTCTAAATCCATCTGCACTTGGTATTGTATTTAATTTCTTCATTCTTTTTTCCTTTCACAAAATTTAAATTTTATTTAATTAATTATTTTTTACTCTAGATGCTAAAAATTCTTGAATTATTAATGAAACTATAACTCCCACTATTAATGGTAAATTTGCTTTAATTGAATCCCAAGTAAAGTCTATAAATAGTGTAAATATTACAGATAATGTTAATAAAACAAATGGCAACCATGTAATAATATTCAACACTATTTTATTTCCTGGAACTTTATATGGTCTTTCAGTTTTATCTGTTTTTCTTAATTTTAAGAATGCTGGGAATATTGGCATATAACTAATTAATAGTGTGACTAAACTTAAACTAAAGAATGTCCAGAATAAGTTATTAGCACTTTCACTACCAAATTGTCCTAATATTATACCCAATATAACAATTACAGCGGCTACAATTCCATTCATAATAGCAACCATGTATGGAACTCCATCTTTATTTGTTTTACTAAATAATTTTGGAAGTCCACCATCATCAGCAGAATACTTAGCAACACTATTTACACCAAATGACCATGAAACAATATTAGCAACCATTGTATAAATAAACATTAATCCTACTGCAATTACTATTACTCTAATTACATTTGAACTAACACCTAAAGAAGTCAATAATAAAGCAAATGAATCTGTGATTCCTGCTACTTCAGCATCTTCAACACTCATAGCAATATTAATACCAGTTGCTGGTAAGATATAAAATAATGCCATTAAAGCTCCGCCTATTATTAATGCTTTTGGTATTTCTTTTTTAGGATTTTCCATATCATCTGTGAATGTTGCTACAATTTCAAATCCTAAGAAGTTAAATATTATAATTGATAAGAATGATAAACTTGCTAAATCCATTGTTGGTAATAAATCACTTACACTTTGAATTGGATTAGCGCTTTCTCCTGTTTTGATATAAACATAGATTCCAAGTAAGCCAAGTGCAACCATGAAACCTATTTTAAAGAAAGTTCCAATATTAACAATCCATTTACTTTCACCAATTCTTTGAGTACTTAAAATAGTAACTATAAATGTATATCCAAGTTGTAAAATAAGTAACCAGATAAGAGATAATTCAATATCAAATATACCAGCTACTACATCAGTAACAGCTACTGCTAATGATGCAATCCATAATGGAAAGTTAATCCAATAATTCCATGCAACACGAGATGCCATTTTTTTACCAAACGCTTTCTTAACCCAGTCATACATTCCACCTTCACTAACAAAAGTAGAACCAAGTTCTGCAGTTACTAAACCATATGGTAAACAAAATCCTAAAATAAGGAATATCCACCAGAAATATTGTGTATTTCCGATAGCAGCTGTTGGTGCTACACTCTCAGCAACTAATGTTATACATACAGTTGCAAGGACAGCATCAACTAATTTAAATTTTTTCTTTTTATTTGCCATTTTTATTTGCTCCTAAATCCCTAAATTTTTCTTACAAATTTTAATTGTTTCATCTTTTTTACCCATAAAATATACAAGTAAAGCTCTCATTGCAGTAAGTCTATTTTCCGCTTCATCAAAGATAATAGATCTATCACAATCCATTACTTCATCTGTGACTTCTTCACCACGAGTAGCTGGTAGGCAATGCATGAATTTACAGTTTGCTCCTGCCTTATTCATCATTTCCATATCTACTTGATATTTTGGATAAAATATCCCTTTTCTTTCTTCTTCTGAAAGTTCTGCTTCATATAGTCCATACCAAACATCAGTATAAATGAAGTCTGCTCCCACTAAACATTCTTCATTGTCAGTAACTTCAAAAGTACCACCGCTTATTTCGCAGTTCTTACGAGCTATTTCTTGAAAATGCTCATTTAATTGGTAACCCTGTGGTCCAAAATGTACAAAATGTCCACCTATTTTTGTTACAATCATCATTAATGATGCACATACTTGTGTACAATCTCCAACAAACACTACTTTACAATCCTCGATTCTTTTACCTTCTGGTAAATGTTCTAGCATTGTAGTTAAATCACCCATCTCTTGAGTAGGATGATTATAATCGCTCATCCCATTAATTACTGGAATATCACAGTATTTGCCAAGATTTACGATTGATTCATGTTTTTGAACACGTGCCATTAAAATATCAACAAGTCTAGATAATACTTTAGCAGTATCATAATATGTTTCATGCCCGCCAAGTTGAATTTGACCTGGTGCTAAATATTGAGCATGACCACCAAGCTGAGTCATAGCAGTTTCAAAAGACACACGAGTTCTTGTTGATGATTGTTCAAAAATCATACCAAGAGTTTTGTGATATAGCACATTTAACGGATATCCTGCTTTAATATTTGCTTTAATTAGGATACCTAAATTAGCTATATCAAGTAATTCTTCCTTAGAAAAATCACTAGTGTCAATATAATTTTTCATCTTCCCTCCTATCTTATATTATGTGACAATTATATCACTTTTTTCATGAATAAAGCAATAGTATTTTGCATGCAAAAAATTTAAATTTTAATCTTGAATAAATATGTATCGTATTATATAATAGTTATTAGAATAAGGAGGGCTTTCAATGAAAGAATTTGATTTTGAAAAGATTCCAATAGTTGAAATAGCTAATGAGATATTATTAGATGGCGTAAGAAAAGGAGCCAGTGATATTCATTTTGATCCTAGTAAAGATTGTTTAAAAGTAAGAATGCGTGTGGATGGCATATTATATGATTATTCTACTGTTCCTGGAAATTATAAGAAAAATATAGTTTCTCGTATAAAGATGCTAGCAAGTATGAATATAATGGAAACAAGACTTCCTCAAGATGGTGCTATTAAAAGTAAAATTGGTGAAAAAATGCTAGATCTTCGTGTTTCTAGTTTGCCTACTAATTGTGGAGAGAAAGTCGTTCTTCGTATCTTGGATTATTCTAGAAGTTCTCAAGGTTTAGAATCACTAGGATTTTCACAAGCTAACTATGATAAAATAATGAAAATGATTAATATACCAAATGGTATTGTTCTTGTAACAGGAGCAACTGGTAGTGGTAAATCAACTACTGTATACTCTATCTTACAAAAATTAAATACACGTGAGGTTAATATAATTACAGTTGAAGATCCAGTAGAAATGGATGTAGAAGGTATCAATCAAGTACAAGCACAATCAGAAATCGGTCTTGATTTTGCAAGTGTATTAAGAAGTATATTAAGACAAGACCCAGATGTAATTATGATTGGAGAGATTCGTGATAGTGAAACAGCTAAAATTGCAGTTAGAGCATCTATCACTGGTCACAAAGTTCTATCAACAATACATACAAATAGTGCATTAAATACAATAGAAAGACTTACTGATATGGAAGTTGAAAGATATTTAATAGGTACTTCATTAAATGGAGCTATATCACAAAAATTAGCTAGAAAATTGTGTCCACACTGTAAAAAAGAAAGACCTACTACAGATTATGAAAAGAATATTTTTAGAAGAGTTTTACATAAAAATTTAGATAAAATATATGATGTAAATGAATCTGGATGTGATCAATGCTTTAAAGGTTATAAAAATAGAATTGCAATTGCTGAAGTACTATTAATTACAGATGATGTTAGAACTGCAATTACAAATAATGCTCCTAAAAGTGAAATGAGAAAATTAGTTTATGGTAAAAATAAAACTCATACAATATTAGAAGATGGTTTAGAAAAAGTTGCTTTGGGTGAAACAACATTTGATGAAATTATTAAACTTGCTGATTTAGAAAATGATTTAGCAATACATTCTGCTAATGATAAAGACGCTGGTATTAAAGAAAGTGATTATGAAAACATGCCTAATTTTGAGTTAACTACTCAAATACCAAATGTGACAAATAGTAATACTACTGCTTCAAATGTAGCTACAAATCAATCTCAAAATGCACAGTCACAACCACAGCCACAACCACAGCCACAACCACAGCCACAACCACAGCCACAACCACAACCACAACCACAACCACAGCCACAACCACAGATAGTTCAATCTCAAGATAATAATGACAAAATAGATGATATATTTGAATAGAAACAATAAAGTTTCTATTTTTTTATAATTAAAAAGCAGAACTCTCTGCTTTAATCATGTGAATATGCGGCAGCCCAATTAATACCGCCATACACTTCATATATATAATCTAACGAATACTCTCCTGATTGTTTTCTCTTATCTCCCCAACCAGTAAATGGATCTAATAATACTACTCCACCATTTAATCCTTTTGATAAAGTCATATAATGTCCTGGTACTAAAATAACAACAGCATTATTAGAATCAAGAGCCCCTAATATACTATTTTTTGTTGTATCAAAACTGCCTGTACTTAGAGTTCTTGCTTGAATACCATATTTTGCAAGAAAACTACTATTAGTAAGTTCACTTTTAGAAGCCGCACCATATCCTCGATAAGTCATACCACCTGATGCAATACTTATATTTCTTAATCCCTCTACCATTGTAACTGGATTTACTGTCATATCACGAGACATCCCAGCTACAACCATTGAAAGAGACGTATAACCACATGATGATGAACATAGTGTCGCAGGTCCACCATTTGGGCCTCCACCTATATCATATGCTAGGTTACCCCATCTAGAATCACATTGTGAATAATATGGAAGCCCTAAAGCATTAGCAATTGCTCCAGGACTACTATACTCTCCATAATTTGTATTCATAGTTGCCGCAATTGATTGCAATTGATTATCTAACTCTTGCCTTATAGAATCATCTTTTATTCCTTCTAAAGCCTCAGCTGCTTTTTTATAATCTGACATTTTCTTAGTTTTTTGAACTAAAGCAATTAACTCTTTTACTTCTAATATATATTTAATATCCGCAAGTTCACTCTCATACTGTGCTTTTTTATTACCATCACTTACATTTCTAACCGACCTTAGTGCTTCCGCATAAGTATAATATTGAACATTATCTTTAGCTCTTTTTACTAAATCACTTGCTCTTGAATCATATGCAGCTGCTATATTTTCAGTGGTTGCATTATTTAAACATGTTTTATATGTATCATCACTTGTAGCTACACTAAATATAATATTTGCAAATGTTGGCACGAAAAATACTAATATTGCTGCTATTATTTTACCAACAGATTGCTTTACAGCAGCATGTACTAAATCATCATTTTTTGATGCAACTGCACTTAAATAAGTTAAACTAAGAGATACTATTAATGTTATTGGAACAACTACTCTTATTAAGCCTAAAACAGTTTTTACTAATTTAAATACAGTTAATATTTCTGGCTCATCACATAAAGATAATATATTTATCATAAACTACTCTTTTCCTCTCTTACATTTTTATACCAAAATAATTAAATTAAATCAATTTTATTTACCATAATATTTTTTTATTGTATTTAATATTCTTGTAAATTCTTCTATATATTCATTAAAATGTGCTTTAATAAATTGCATATCATTCTCTTCTGCTTTTAATTGTTGCTCATAAGACATATCTGCAAGTTTATTTATACCTAAATATAAACATTCTCCCTTTATAGAATGGACTATAATAGCATAGTTTTTTAAATCACCATTCTTAATACATTCGATAATCTTAAGTCCTCTTTCTTTAGCTTGATTATAAAAGTCAGTTAATATCTCTTCATATACTTCTATCTCTCCAAAAGTTTCAAAAACTGAATCTATATCAAAACCATTACTTTTTAAAATACTTATGTCTCTCATAATATCAACCTCTTATCTTATTTAATTATATCATTACAGTTAATTTTTTCAAACAATAAATGAATAAAAAGTAGACAACTATTAATAAAAAATGTTACAATATCAAATTATTAGATGAAATAGTCCTTGATATAACTTTAAATCATGCAAATGCCTATATATATCTAATAATCAAAAAAACTTAATATTTACATTATAATATATAAAAAATTACTAAGGAGGAATTAATAAAAATGGATGATAATTTAAAAATGGATTTTAATAATGTAATATTTACTTATGAAAATGGTAAATATTATTTAACTTTTACAAGTAATGAATCAAGATGTGTTAATAGTATTAAAGATAAAAATATTAAAAATAAAATAATATTGCCTATTAAAAGTGAAATCATTTTTATCAGTAATTGTAAACCTAGTTTTAAAGAAATATTAAATTGTGTTAGAGATATGTATTATGGTTATGATATTATAAATTTAACTTTGAAGGATATAAAATCTAATTCAGTAGAAAATTATACATTAGAAACTTCTTCTCTACTAGGTGAAGGGCCTGCTAGATTTATGACTAATTCATCTGAACAAAAGAATCCAAATCAAAATATAGATACACAAATATTAAATAAATATGGTAAAAATTTAACAGAAGATGATTATTTAAAAGATCCAAGTATTGGAAGAGACAACGAAATAAGAAGGCTTTATCAAATACTTCTTTATCCTGAAAAAGATAAGTCTATTATAATTACTGGAAATGCAGGAGTTGGTAAAACAGCACTTGTTAAAGGACTTGCATATAGAATTAAAAATAAAGAAGTTCCAGAACAACTAAAAGACTTACAAATATATAGCATATCAGTATCCACATTAGTTGCCGGTACTAAATATGTAGGAACATTAGAAGAAAAACTTCAATCAATTTTAAAAGAAGCTAGTAAAGATAAAAATATATTATTATTTATAGATGAAATACATCAAGCTATTGGAGCTGGTACTTCTGAGCATGATAATAACTCAATAGCAGAAATATTAAAACCATATATAGACTATGGTAATGTAAGAGTTATTGGCGCTACTACGAGTGAAGAGTATGAAAAATATATTGCTAGTGATCAAGCCTTTAAAACAAGATTTAAAAAAGTAGAAATAAAAGAACCTAGTGAAGATGTTTTATACACAATATTAGATGATTTAATTAATAAATATAATATTATTAGTGATTCTAAAATAAAAGAGGAAAATATAAATATAATAATTAAATGGTTAATTAGTGCTACTAATAAAAAATATAGAAAATATAATGATACATCAAGTAATCCAAGATTAGTATTAGATATTATAAAAGAAGCATATGCAATAGCAGCATTATATGAAAGTGATGAAGTAACAATAAACCATATATGTGAAGCTTATAGAAATGAAGATAGATTATATTCAAGTTCTAAAGAAGAAGAAATACAAAAATTAAAAAGTGCTATTCCAACTTCTCATGTATGTAAAATTATAAGATTTACACCTAAAAAGTAGTTTTTCTACTTTTTTTTAATGTTCGCTTTCTTTTTATATTATTATATGCTATATTTTATACGAAAGGTTGTTTGTATGAAAGAAAGGCATATTATTAGTATTGATTTAAAAAGTTTTTTTGCATCAGTTGAGTGTGTTAATAGAAACTACGATCCATTTAAGGTACCACTAGTTGTAGCTGATACTTCTCGTGGTAATGGTGCTATGACATTAGCAGTATCACCCTATCTTAGAAATCTTGGTGTAAGCTCTAGATGTAGAGTTTTTGAACTACCAAAAAACATTAAAATTATTTATGCAAAACCTAGAATGAAACTATATGAAGAATATAGCAATAAAATTCTAGATATATATAAAGAATTTATAAGTGAAGATGATATTCATGTCTATTCTATTGATGAAGTATTTATAGACTCAACTGATTATTTAAAATATTATAATAAAACAGACTATGAAATAGCATTAATGATAATGAATAGAATCAAAGAAAAAACAGGTATAACATCTACTGCTGGAATTGGACCTAATATATTTTTAGCTAAAGTAGCAATGGACATAGAAGCTAAACATAACAAAGATTGTATTGCTAAGTGGACATTTAAAGATATAGAAACTAAACTTTGGAATATTGAACCAATAGATAAAGTTTGGGGAATTGGTAATAATCTTAAACGTAAATTAAATAATCTTGGTATTAAAAAAGTAAAAGATATAAATAATTATTCAAGAGACTTTTATATTAAAAGATTTGGTAATGTGATGGGAAATGATATATGGTCTAAAGCCAATGGGATAGATTTTACTACTATTAAAGAATTAAATTCAAAACAAAAAGATAAATCAATGAGCATGAGTCAAATATTAAGTAGAGATTACAATATAGATGAGGTATTATTGATAGTAAAAGAAATGAATGATTTATTAAATGAGAAACTAAGAAAAATGAAACTAACTACTAAACTAGTCCATCTTGGCATAACCTATTCAAGAGACTTTCACTTAGGCTTTCATCAATCAATATCACTTAACATAAGTACAGATGATAGAGACGAAATATTTAATATATTTAAATATATTTACGAAAAAAATATTGATGATTTACCAGTAAGAAAAGTAAGTATCGCATATTCAAGACTAATAAAGAAAAATAATACACAATTAAGCATATATAATATAGATAATAGTATAGATAATAATGAATATTATGAAATAATTGATAAAATAAATGAGAAATTTGGAAGAACTACCCTTCTAAGAGCATCTTCTTTATTAAAAAATTCAACGATTAAAGAAAGAGAAAAATTTAAAAATATGGTATAAAAAGAAGATTTTGTGAAGTGAACCCCAAATAGTTCACAATAAAAAAAGAAGCGTTAGAGAAATTCTAATGCTTTTTTGATTTTATTCTTTTTGTGTTGTAAAATAATATCCATTCTTCTACAAGTTTTTGGTATTCTTGTAGGGATGAGATATT
>JAQXHG010000046.1 GCA_029007115.1 bacterium
TAATTGTTCCATTTGTTATATAATAGTATTGGGTAATAAATATATTATTTTAAAGGAGGAAATAAAATGGAATTAGTAATAAAAAAATGTAATAAGTGTGGAGCAATAGTTATTCCATATAAAGATTGTGAGTGTGAAGAATGTGGAATAAAGTGTTGCGAAGAAGAAATGAAAAAATTACTTGCAAATTCAGAAGATGCATCATTTGAAAAACATGTACCAACTTACGAAATATTAGGAGATGAAATATTGGTTACAGTAAATCATGTAATGGAAAAAGAGCATTATATAGAATTTATAGCCTTAGTTACTGAAACAAAGACATATATAGAAAAGCTATATCCTGAAATGGATGCACAAGTAAGATTTAAATATGTAAAAGGTGCAACTTTATATGCATATTGTAATAAGCATGGTTTATGGATGAGTAAATTAGATAAATAATATTCAAAAGTAATAAATAATTATAATGAATGTTTAACAAGTTTTACTTGTTCTGTAAAAAAATATTTTGAATTAGATAAGGTATTAATTGAGAATAAGCTTAAAAAGTTTTAACAGTATTGATTGATAAAATGATTTTAAAAATCATGGAAGAGTTATATCTAAAAATTCTTTTATTTTAAAAAATAAATTAAAAGAAATAACAATGCTTTTCAGGTATAAATATCGTTCTGTAGAAGAATGAATGTAGGTGAATTTATTTAAAATTATTGTTAGGTTGAAAGGAATTAAAGTAATGAGAGAGATAAAAATAAATGGTATTTATAAACATTTTAAAGGAGATTATTATTTGGTTGTAGATATTGCAAATGATTCTGAAACAAAAGAAAAAGTTGTGGTATATAGAAAACTATATGATGATGGGAGTTTATGGGTTAGAGATTTAGATATGTTTTTAAGTGAAGTTGATCATAAAAAATATCCTAATGCTAAACAAAAATATAGATTTGAATTACAAGAAATAAAGAGTGTTGCATCCGATTTTAATAAATAGTTAATTTTATTATATAAATTATAGTTTCAATATTGAATACTAATTCAATAAAGGGAGGTTTTAAAACGAAGTTTGAAGATTTACCCGAAGATTGAATTTGTCCTTTATGTGGAACTTCAAAATTTGACTTCAAAGTATTAGAATAATAAGATAAAATAAATTTTTAAAAATTTGATTTAAGTAAGTCTATAATAGATTTACTTTTTATATGTTATAATTGATAAAAAGAAATATTATAATATTTAGGGGTGTGATAATATGTCAATGTGGAATCCATGGAGAGGATGCAAGAAATGTAGTGATGGATGTTTACATTGTTATATTTATAAAGGTGATGCAAAAAGAAATATTAATACCAACAATATTATTAAAACAAAAGATTTTTATAAGCCAATAGAAAAACTAAAAAATAATGAATATAAAATGAAACCTGGTGTTGTTTATTTATGTTTTTCGAGTGACTTTTTAATCGAAGAAGCAGATGAATGGCGAAATGATTGTTGGAAAATGATAAAAGAAAGAAATGATTGTACATTTTTATTTTTAACAAAAAGAATTGATAGATTTATGAAATGTATTCCAAGCGATTGGAATGATGGATATGAAAATGTGATTGTATGTTGTACTATTGAAAATCAAAAGAATGCAGATTATAAGTTATCAATATTTAATAAATTACCAATAAGGCATAAAGCATTACAATACAACCACTACTAGAAAATATAGATATAGAAAAATATCTTGATGATATAGAACTAGTTGTAGTTGGAGGAGAATCTGATACGAATGCAAGGGTGTTTGATTATAATTGGGCACTAAATATTAGAAAACAATGTGTGAAAAGAAAAGTAAACTTTGAGTTTAGACAATGTGGTACATATACAATAAAAGATGGAAAAAAGTATAAAATACAGACAAAGGATTTGTGTAATCAAGCGAGATTAGCAAACATAAATTATAGTAATAACAAGTAGTTGTTGCAATAAAATAAAAATAAATACAAACAATTATGCTTTCATATAAAATTTGTTATTATAGCCATTTAAAGTAAATAAGTGTTTAAAATAATTTTTTCGTAACAGAATAATAGTATATAAACTAATTTTTTTATAATTATATCATTTTGACAATTTTGCAAACATATGATAATATTATTATACTCTTTGCACTGCATATAATCTACAGTACAAACTGAACAGACCGTGATTTATCATGGAGTCGGGTCACACTAGTGACAGTGGAATACACACCCACGGGACAGTAGATGCTAATACTGATTCTGGGTGTTTTTATATATAAATAAACGCTCTGCATTTAGTGAAATAGAGTATCTAATATGTTGGAGGTAATTATGGAAAAAAATGAAATTAATTTTTTAAAAAGTATCAAAGGATTAACAGATGAAGAAGTTATTGATTCTAGAGAAAAAAATGGAGAGAATAAATTAGTAGAACAAAAGAAACAGCCATTAATATTAAAAATACTAAGCATATTTAAGGAACCTATGTTTCTTTTATTAGTAATTGCAGCTAGTATTTATTTTATAGTTGGAGAGTATAGTGATGGCATAATAATGTTAATATTTGTTTTTGGAATATGTACTATTGAATATATACAAGAAACTAAAACAGATAAAGCATTGGAAGAACTAAATAAGTTATCTTCTATAAATGTTAAAGTAATTAGAGATGGAAAAGAAAAAACTATTTCTAGTGAAGAAATTGTTGTAGGAGATATTGTTTTGCTTGAAGAAGGAGATAGTGTTCCTGCAGATGGTAAAATATTATATACACAAAGTTTAGGTGTTAATGAATCGACATTAACTGGTGAATCTCAAGTTGTTTATAAAAAATGTAGTGAAGATAATGATAATCATTTTAAATTGAATATGTGTTATTCTGGGACTAATATTACAAATGGTTTAGGTGTTATTGAAATAACATCAGTTGGAAAAAATACGGAATTTGGTCATATTGGTGAATCATTAAATGAAATAAAAGAAGAAAAGACACCTCTTGAAAAACAAATAAATAAGTTGGTATATGTATGTACGATTATTAGTGGTATAGTTTTTGTTATGACAATAATAATAAATTATATTAATCATTCTGAACTAGTTTTTTCTAAAAGAATAGTTGAATCTATTTTAGCTGGTGTTACAATTGCAATGGCAACAATTCCAGAAGAAATACCAGTTGTATTAACTGTATTTTTAGCAATGGGAGCTATGGATTTAACAAAGAAAAAAACATTAACAAGAAATATGAAAACTATTGAGACATTAGGTGCAGTAAATGTTTTATGTACAGATAAAACAGGTACATTAACTGAAAATAAAATGGAAATTCAAGAAATATATTCATTTAGTGATACATTTTTAGAAACAGCATATTTGTCATGTCCTATTGTAGCATATGATCCTATGGAAGTTGCAATAAAGGATTATTGTATTAAAAAACATAATATGATCAAAGACATAGTAATTACAAAAGAATATGCTTTTACTCCTGAAACAAAAATGACAGGCCAAATTATTGATAATAAATTATTATGCGTAAAAGGAGCTTATGAAAATGTTTTACCACTTTGTAAACTAGATAAAAAAGAATATAGAGAAATTAAAAATAAAATTGATGATTATTCAAAAGAAGGATATCGTGTTTTAGCAGTAGCTAAGCAAAATAATTTAAAAAATATCCCTAATAATTTATCTAATTCAAATTTAACTTTTGAAGGTTTAGTTGCTTTATATGACCCACCTCGTAAAGGAGTTAATGAGTCATTAAAAGAGTGTTATTCAGCTGGAGTAAGAGTTATTATGATAACTGGTGATAATGGAGAAACTGCAAAAGGTATTGCTAAAAAGATTAAACTTGAGAATTATGAAAATGTAATTACAGGCAATGAGTTAGAAAAAATGCCAGATGAAGAGTTGTTTGAAAAAGTAAAGACTGTAAATATTTTTGCTAGAGTATATCCAAATCATAAAATGAGAATAGTTAATGCTTTACAAAAAGATAATAAAATAGTTGCAATGACAGGGGATGGTGTAAATGATGCGCCAGCACTAAAAAAAGCAAATATCGGAATTGCAATGGGTAAAAGAGGTACTAATGTAGCAAAAGAATCAGCTGATTTAATTTTATTGGATGATAATTTTAATACTATAGTAAAAGCTATTGAAAATGGAAGAAATATATATAAAAATATAAGGAAAGCAATATCTTACATTATTGCTATTCATATACCAATAGCATTATTATCTTTGTTTGTACCTATATTTAAACTTCCTACACTATTATTGCCAATACATGTTATGTTGCTTGAATTATTAATTGACCCAACTTCATCAATTGTTTTTCAAAGAATAAAGCCTTCAAAAGATATTATGAAAGAAAATCCAAGAGATATAAAAGAGCCAATTTTAAATTTAAAAAATGCCATTATTAGTATTTCTCAAGGACTACTAATTTTCTTGGTTGTGTTTATATCTTATTTTATTTCTATGCATTATAATACTACTAATTTGTCTATAACAATTGCTTATTCAATTTTAGTATTATCTATTATGCTTATAACATATCAATTAAAGAATAATGATTTAACATTAAAAGCATTTTTTCAAAGTTTTAAGGACAAAGTTTCATTAATTATTAATCTTGGAGTAATAATTGGATTAATCATATTTATATATACTCCATTCTTTAATAATATTGCTAATACAGTCTCAATAAGATTAGAATGGTGGATATATATTATTTTGCTAGTTTTACTAGCAGTATTGCCTTTTGATTTATTTAAAATAATTAAAAAAAGAAAGAGTATAAATAAAGAGATAAATAAAACTAAAATAGATTGTGAAGATCCCGGCCTTGATGTTAATACATTAGACTCATAGAGTTCAGACACTGATTCTGCATATGTTTCAATCACACCTGATGATACACAACTATAAGATTTATTTGAAGAACTAGCGAAGAACATATCTAATCCAGGCGTAACAAATATTGTTATAACAGATATCGTAAATCCTTGCCTTAAAATAACAGTAATTATTGGTGCTTCAAAAGGTACTGCTAATATTTAAAACGATAATATAATTAAGATTGTATATAATGTTGTTATTTAATTAATATATAAATAAAAAATATGATATAATATTTTTAAGGGACGTTTATGGAAAAAGAAATAGAGAAAGGTAATAGTTGTGAGTAAAATAGACTTTATGATTATAAAAAAGATGATAAGAATTATATTTTTGTTAGGAGGAGAAGTATGTTTGAATTTTTAGAATATCCAAAGTGTTCTACTTGTAAAAAAGCAAAAAAATATTTGGAAGATAATAATATTCCATTTTGTGATAGACATATAATAGATAGAAAACCAACAAAAGAAGAACTTAATAAATGGATTATATTAAGTGGAAAAGAAATAAAAAACTGGTTTAATACAAGTGGAGTAAAATATAAAGAACTAAAATTAAAAGATAAGTTACCTAATATGACAGATGATGAAAAAATAGAATTATTATCGACTGATGGTATGTTGGTTAAAAGACCAATATTAGTGACAACAGAAAAAGTTTATATAGGATTTAAAGAAAATGAATGGAAAGAGATTATAATAAATAAGGAGAATTATCAATGAAAAAAATTAATTATAGTATCATTGCGGGGGTATATGTTTTAAGTACAGATGGTTCAGCATGTATAGTAGATGCGGTATCTCAAGTAAGTGCAGGTGATAATCCATTAATAGCTGTATCAGTAAATAAAAGTAATTATACAAATGAAATGATGAGAAAGAATAATAAATTTTCACTATCAATATTGCCTAAAGATGTAGATGGTAATATTATTAAAACATTTGGTTTTAGTTCATCAAGAGATATTAATAAATTTGAGAACATTGAATTCAAAGAAATTGATGAATTAAAAGTAGTTAATGATTCAATTGGTTATATGACATTTGAAAAAGTTAATGAATTGGATTGCGATACTCATACATTATTTATTGGTAGATTAGTAAGTGGAGAAAGATATAATGATAAAGAAGAGTTAGTTTATCAATATTATCAAAGTCATAAAGATGAATATATAAAAGTAAAAGTTAATGATGAAAAAACAGTATGGGTTTGTAGTTTGTGTGGATATATATATGAAGGTGAAACTATTGATGATGATTATATTTGCCCTTTATGTGGTGCAACTAAAGATTTGTTTATAAAAAAAGATAATAAGAATAATTAATAAATACTTTTAATTATGTTCTTTCATAAAAAAATTATTAATAGTATATTTCTTAATACATTATAATATTAATATTTGATTATATATTATAGTTATATTATTTAAAGGAGAGATGTAAATTGAAAGTACAAGTTATTGGATCTGGTTGTATGAATACAAAATATAATAGTGCTTGTTATCTTATTGATAATGAAATAATGATAGATTTTCCAAATGGTGCTTGTAAATATTTATATAAATTGAATATTAATCCAATTTTTATAGAGGATATTCTATTAACTCATTTCCATGGAGATCATTACTTTGACATACCATTTTGCATTTTAGGAAAAATAAAAGAAGGAAATAAAAAACTAAATATATATTGTTCTAAAGAGGGAAAAAGTAAAATAAAAAAATTAAATAATCTAGCTTTTCCTAACTCTTTTAGTAATCTACATAAAAAAATAAATATTAAATATATTTTTAATAATAGTTTTAAGATTAAAAACTATTATGTTGATAAAATTTTAGTTAATCATGGAAAAATAAAACCTTCATTTGGATATGTTTTTAAATATAAAAATAATTATATTGGATTTACAGGAGATTCTTCTTTATGTGAAAATATAGAGAATATGGCAAAGAAGTGCAGTTATTTATTTTGTGATTGTACATTACTTATTGGGAATAACCAACATTTGGGAGTTGATAATATTAAATGCTTATCAGAAAAGTATCCTGAATGTATTTTCGTTGTTAGTCATTTGGAAGATGAAAGTAGAGAAAAATTAATTAATCTTAAAATAAGTAATGTTATCATTCCAAATGATGGACAAACTATAATAGTAGATAAATACATTTGATATAAAGTGTTTAATTTATTAAGTTGTATGTTTGATAAGAGGTGAAACATTATGGAATTGCTTCAAGTTGATAATAATACTTATTACATAAAAAATAAAACTAATATTGGTATATATAAAGTAGATAGTAATTCTGTTTATATAATAGATAGCGGTATTGATAAAGATAGTGGTAAAAAAATATTAAAAATAATAACTGAAAAAGGGTGGAAAATAAAAGGTATTATTAATACTCATTCTAATGCAGATCATATTGGTGGTAATAGAGTAATACAGGAAAGAACAGGGTGTAATATTTATTCTTATAATATAGAAAAATGTATAACAGAAAACCCGATATTAGAGCCTTCAATATTATACGGAGGATATCCATTTAAAGATTTAAAAAACAAATTTTTATATGCTAGTAAATCACAAGTAAAGGATATAGAAAAATTAGATGAACAAGGTATTGAATATATAAAGTTACCAGGTCATTTTTTTGATATGATAGGTATTAAAACAAGCGATAATATTTATTTCTTAGCTGATAGTTTATTTAGTCATGAAGTAATAGAGAAATATCATGTGTTTTTTATTTATGATGTTAAAAGTTATTTAGAAACATTAGATTATTTAGAAACATTAGATGGTAAATTATATGTTTTATCTCATGTTGATGCTTGTAGTAATATAAAAGATTTAATAAAAATAAATAGAGACAAAGTAAATGAGATAATAGAGGTTATATATTCTTATTTAACAGAAGAAAAAACTTTTGAAGATATTTTACAATATGTATTTAATAAATATAATCTTGTTATGAATACTAACCAATATGTTTTAATAGGTAGTACAATTAAATCATATTTATCTTATTTATTTGATAGTGGTAAAATTATTTATGGATTTGTAAATAATAAAATGATATGGAAACAAAATATGAATAACAATGAAGAGCATATTAAATAATATTGTAATATTTATTAAGGTATCTTATGATATCTTTTTTAATTATATAATGGTATAATATTTTATATGGAAACAAAAGAGATAGAAAAAAAATTAAGTGAGTTTAATGATATTCTTGTAGATTTAAAGAATAAATTGAATTTGGATATAAAACTAGTAAGAATGAAAGAGTTAGAAGATTTAATTTCTGATGTAAATTTTTGGTCTAGGAATGATACAAAAGAAATATTAGAAGAACTTAAGAATATTAAGAGTATTGTAAATAAATATAAAGACATTGAAGAAAATATTGATACTTATAGACAAATGCTTGAGCTTGGGCTTAATGAAAAAGATTTAAATGAGCTTATTAGTGAAATTAATAAAATAGAAAAGCAATTAGATGAATTAAAATTATCTACTTTTTTGTGTGGTGAGTATGATTCATCAAATGCATATATTGAAATACATTCTGGTGCGGGTGGAACAGAAAGTAATGATTGGGCAAATATGTTATACAGGATGTATACAAGATACTTTGAGAAAAACGATTATAAATATGAAATAATAAGTAAAAGTGAAGGGGAAGAAGTTGGAATTAAAGGAGTTGTTTTACTAGTAAAAGGATATTATCCTTATGGATATTTAAAAGGAGAAACAGGCGTTCATAGATTAGTTAGAATAAGCCCTTTTGATAGTAATAAAAGAAGACATACATCATTTGCTTCAGTCTTAGTAACTCCAGAAATAAATAAAAATTTAGATATCGATATAAAAGAAAGTGATTTAAAAATAGATGTATATCATTCAAGCGGTGCTGGAGGTCAGAGTGTTAATACAACTGATTCTGCTGTTAGAATAACCCATTTACCAACTGGTATTGTGACATCATGTCAAGTAGAAAGAAGTCAAGTTAAAAATAAAGAGCGAGCATTAGAAATGTTAAAATCAAAATTATTTTTAATGAGATTAAATGAGTTTAATAAAAAAGTTCAAGAATTAAAAGGTGATGTTATGGATGTTAACTTTGGAAGTGCAATTAGAAGTTATGTTATGTGTCCATATACGCTTGTAAAAGATACAAGAACTAATTATGAAACTTCTAATGTTGATAAAGTTTTAGATGGTGATATTCAAGAATTTTTAGAGGAATATTTAAAAATATAAGTTTAAAATAATATATAATAAGCTTTATAAGAGGTATAAATGGATATTGATAGTTTAAATAATAAAATTATTATTATAAAAGATAGTTATAAAAAGATATTACTAAAAAAAATAAATGATTCTAAAAAACTAATTAATGTAAAAATTATTACTTTAAATGAACTAAAAAGAAAATATTATTTTGATTATAATGAAGAATGTATATATTATGTTTGTAAAAAATATAATATTATTTGCGATATTGCTAAGATATATTTAGATAATCTATATTATATAGATAAAGATAGTACTAATGAAAAAATACATTTTTTATATGAATTAAAAAAAGATTTAATAAATAAAAACTTAATAAAAGAAAACAAATTATTTAGAGAATTTTTAAAAAATAAAGATATTATTTTATACAATTTAAAGTATATTGATAAATTTTATATTAATATTATAAATGAAATAAAAAAATATTCTAATGTTAAGTCATATGATGATTACAATAAAGTTACAAAAAAAGTATTATATGAAGCTGATAACCAAGAAGAAGAAATATCTTTTGTAGCATCTTCTATATGTGAGTTATTAAATAAAAATGTAAACATTAAAAATATTAAGTTAGCTAATGTTGGAGAAGATTATTATTTTATAATTAAAAAAGTATTTAAATTATTTAATATACCAGTTAATTTAAAAAGTAAATATTCTATTAGTGGTAGTTATATTGTAAATAAATTTAAAGAATTATATTGTAGTGATATTAATAGTACTTTTAATATGTTAGAGAAATTTATTAAAACAAAAGAAGATAAAAATATTTATGAACAACTTATTAACATAGTAAATAAATATAATTTTGTAAGTGATTATAATGAAGTTAAAAATTTAATATATTCTGATATAGATAATACAAATATTAAGGTAAATAAACTTAAAAATGCAATAGATATTATTGATTTTGAATGTGCATTAGATACTGATGATTATGTATTTTTGATTAATTTTAATGAAGGAATAATACCAGTTAATTATAAAGACGAAGATTATCTTAGTGATAAAATAAAAGAAGAACTTAATGTCTCTACATCTTATGAATTAAACACTATTAATACTTTAAATATTCAAAATAATATTAAGTATGCTAAAAATTTAGTAATCTCATATTCAAAATATATTGATGGAATTGAAGCATATAAATCTTGTGCTTATAGTAGTGAGTTAATGGATATAGAGAAAATTCAAATTAAATATAATTATTCACATTCTTATAACAAGTTAAAATTATTAAGTTTAAAAGATGAGAATAATAAATTTGGTACTGTAAGTGATGATTTAATTTTACTAAATAGTATGTATAAAGATGAAAAATATCTAAGCTATGATAATAAATATAAAAGCATAAATAAAGAAGAATTATATAATTACTTAGGTAATAAGTTATCTCTTTCTTATACAAGTATTAATGATTATTATAAGTGTAAGTTTAAATATTATTTAAATAATGTTTTAAGAGTTAATAAATATGAAGATACTTTTGAAATAACAATTGGAAATATATTTCATAAAATATTATCTGAGTGTTTTATAGATAATTATGATTTTGATAAAAGATATGAAGAAGAAGTTAGTAATTGTAATTATGAATTTAATAATGCTGAAATATTCTTTTTAAATAAATTAAAAAGTGAGTTAATATTTATAATAGATACTATTAAAAATCAATTAAATTATACACAATTAAATAAATTTATGTATGAAAAAGAAGTGATTGTTAATATTGATGAGAAAAAACATATTACTTTTAAAGGTATAATTGATAAAATAATTTATGGGGAATATAATAAAGAAAATGTAGTTGTAATAATAGATTATAAGACTGGAAATCCTAGTTTAAATATTAAAAACACTATATATGGATTAGATATGCAATTACCTATTTACATTTATTTAGCTAAAAATATTAATGATATAAGTAATGTTAGAATAGGTGGATTTTATCTACAAAAAATATTAAATAATAGTAATAATGAAGAGGATAAAAAAAACAACTTAAAATTACAAGGATATTCAAATAGTGATACAAGTATTTTACAAGTTGTTGATAGTAGTTATGAAAATTCACTTGTAATTAAGGGTATGAAAACTTCTAGTAATGGTTTTTATAATTATTCTAAAGTCATTAGTGATGATGAAATAGATAAACTATCATCATTAGTAAAAGATAAAATAAACGATGCTGGTAGAGATATTTTAAATGCTTCATTTGATATTAATCCAAAAGAAATTAATGGTAAATTAATTAGTTGTAATTATTGTAAATATAAAGATATTTGTTATATGAATAATAATGATATTATTAAGTTAAATAGTATAGGTAGTGATGAAAATGAGTAAGTGGACTAAAGAACAATTACAAGCAATAGAAAAAAGTGGATGTAACATAATAGTGAGTGCTGGAGCAGGTTCTGGTAAAACTGCAGTATTAACTGAAAGAGTAATAGAAAAAATTAAAAAAGGTATACATATTAATGAACTATTAATATTAACATTTACAAAAGCAGCTGCTAGTGAAATGAAAGATAGAATAAGAGATAAATTATCTAAAGATATATCTTATAGAGAAGAGTTAAATTTACTTAATTCATCATATATTACTACATTTGATTCATTTGCTTTATCAGTAGTAAAAAAATATCATTATTTACTTAATATACCTAAGAACGTATCTATTAGTGATGATGCGATAGTTAGAATAAAGCATAATCAAATAATTGATGAAATATTTGAAAGGTTATATAGTGAAAATAATCAAGACTTTAAAGAATTAGTTGATAAATATTGTGTAAAAAATGATAAATTATTAAGGGATTTAATTTCAAAAATAGCATTAAAAATAGATGGTTTTATTGATAAATATGAATATATAGATAATATAGTTAATGAATTTTATAAAGATGAAAACATAGATAAAATAATAGATGAATTTTATCAAATTCTTGAAGAAAAAAAGAAATTTGTTAAATTTGAATTAGATAATATGAGATATTATTTTGATAGTAACTATATGTCAAGAGTAGAAGAGTCTATTATAAATATTATGAATGCTGATGTAAGAGATTTATATTTATTTACTAAAGTAACATTGCCTAATGCACCAAGAGGAAGTGATGATGAAGCTAAAAAATCTAAAAATGCTCTTAAATTAGCACTTGATGAGTTATTAAAGTTTTCTTCATATGGCAATATTGATAAAATTAAAGATAATATAATTTCAAATAAAAAAATAGTTTTAGTAATATTAGATATAATTAAAATATATATAAATATGATGAGAGAATATAAGTCTCAAGAGCAAATATACACTTTTAATGATATATCTATGCTTGCAATTAAAATTGTTAGTGAATATAGAGATGCAAGAGATGAATTAAAACACTCATTTAAAGAAATAATGATAGATGAATATCAAGATACAAATGATGTTCAAGATACATTTATAAGTTACATTGAAGATAATAATGTATATATGGTTGGTGATGTTAAACAATCCATATATAGATTTAGAGGCTCAAATCCGGATATTTTTAAAGATAAATATCAAAGATATTCTGTAAATAATGGTGGTATTAAAATAGACTTAATAAATAACTTTAGATCTAGAAACGAAGTGTTAGATAATATTAACAAAATATTTGCTCTTATAATGGACTATGATATAGGTGGAGCTAATTATAAAGAATCACATGAAATGGTATATGGCAATAAAAATTATGATGAAGAAAAAGTAAAAAACTTTAAATATGATATAGATATATTAGAATATGAAAATGATAAAGAATCTGGATATTCTGATATAGAACTGGAAATATTTACTATAGCTAATGATATAAAGAATAAAATCAATTCGCATATGAAAATATTTGACAAAAATACAAGTAAATTAAGAGATATATCTTATAATGATTTTGTTATAATATGTGATAGAAGTAAATACTTTAATGAATTTAAAAGAATATTTGAATATCTTGAATTACCATTATCTATATTAAAAGATGATAACTTAAGTAGTAGTATAGATATTGTAATTATAAGAAACATAATAGATTTTATTATAAGAATTAATAATAATGATTTTGGTATTGAGTATAAATATGATTTATTAAGTATAGCTAGAAGTTTTTTATATGAACTTGATGATAAGTATTTATTTAACATAATAAGTAATAATAGACTTAAGGATAATGTTATATATGAAGAATTAAGTAAAATAAGTTCTATTAATTCTAAAACATCAGCTATGATATTTGAAGAAATATTAAACTTAACAGATTTTTATAATAAACTATATAAAATAGGGGATTATGAAAATATAAATGTAAGACTAAAAAGTATTTATGAAATAGCTAATAATTTAGGTAATATTGGTTATGATCTTATTGGTTTTAGAGATTATTTAGATAATATAATTGAAAATGGTATTGATATAAAATATAATGGATATTCATCTAATAATGAAAGTATTAAAATTCTTACAATACATAAATCAAAAGGTTTAGAATATCCAATTTGTTATTTTGCTGATTTAGATCATAAGTTTAATTTAAAAGATGCAAATGAAATGTTTGTAGTGAGTAAAAAGTATGGATTAATAGTATCAAACAAATTAGAAGACACTACAGATAGTATATTAAGAGAAGTATTTAAAAATGATTATATTAAAGAAGAAATAAGTGAAAAAATAAGGCTATTTTATGTAGCGCTAACAAGAGCGAGAGAAAAATTAATAGTAGTCATTCCATATAAAGATACAATTAAATATGAAAAAAATGAAAACGGAGTAATTGAAGAGATTAGAAGATGCAAATTTAACAAATTATCAGATTTAATATATGCAATAAAAGATTATTTACCTAATTACTTTATTAATGTTGATACAAACAAGATAGGGCTTACTAAAAACTATTTATATAAAAAGAAAATAAAAGAAAATCTAATTCCTACATCTAAAAATATAATAGTAAATGAAATTAATATTACTAATGAAGAAATATCACAAGAGCACTTTTCTAAAGAAACAAGTACATTACTTAGTTATGATAATAGTAAAAATATGGAATATGGTAAATTAATACATGAGATATTTGAACTAATTGATATGAAAAACTTTGATGATAGTGTTATTAAAGATGAATTTATAAAAAATAAAGTTAATAATTTTTTAAATAATGAATTACTTAAAAATATAAAAGAATCTAATATATATCATGAATATGAGTTTATATATGAAAAAAATAATGTTGAATATCATGGGATAATAGATTTAATGCTTGAATATGGAGAATATATTGATATTATAGATTTTAAATTAAAAAATATTGTTGACTCACAATATAAAAAACAATTAAATGGTTATAAGGAATATATTGAACATATATCTAATAAAAAAGTTAATATATATCTATATTCAATTATAGATGAAGAGTTTAGTCAAATAAAATAATATTGATAAGAGAGTAACTATGAATAAATTAAGTTGCTCTTTTTAAATGTAATTATTATATTAATTATCTTTAATAATATTATTACATCCTGTTCCATCTTTTTTATAATTAGTGCACTCTAAAAAATAATTATTATAAAATGATTTTTTTACAATTAAATATCCATCTTGGCATTTATTACATTTTTTTATAGATAATTTTTTAAAGTTATATAGATTAGTAATAAAGTCACAATTAGTGTTAGTACATATATATAATTTAAGTTTTAATTTATTACTATATTTAAATTGTAATTTATAATTACATAAAGGACATTTTATATTTTTTAGTTTATTATTTATTATGTTATTATTCCACGAACCTATTAGTTTAACATTTTTATAATCATGTTTTATTTCGAGTAAAAATTCTGATGGCTTTTCTTCTGGAGTAATAAAATATACTCTATTTTTAGTTCTAGTCATCGCCACATAAAATAATCTTCTTTCTTCAGCATAACTTATTGAAGTATCCACTTTTATAACTTTTGATAATATAGGATCATCTTCTAGTTTTGATGGAAATCCATATGTATCATTCATACAATTGATAATTATTACATTATCAAAACCAAGCCCTTTAGAAGAATGTACACTCATAAATGTGATATTTAATAATGGATACTTTTTTGAAATGATTTTATCATTCACTTTCTTAAATAGATTAGTTTCTATTAGTTTATTTATATCAAAATTATATCTACCAAGCAGTAAAATAGATGAATCTTCTTTTTTATTTTCTTCTATGTTATAAGTAATAATTTGTAATAATGCTTTTTCTAATGTATGAGCATATTGTATATTAGAGTTATTTTTTTTTAGACTATATGTATATATTATTATTGGCTCAGTAATACTTTTTGGTGATTTTAGTCTTTTTTTTATTTGAAGTGTATTTTTTTGAATAAAATTACCTGCAATATCAATTATTTCTTGAGAATTTCTATAAGTATTTATAATTTTTAGTAATTTAGCATATCCCATCTTTTCTTTAAAACTAGTAAATAAGTTTATATCTGATCCACTAAATGCATATATGGATTGCCAATCATCTCCAACTGCCATTATTTTAGCATTACATACATTTGATAACTCTTTAACTAAATCAAATCTTTGTCTTGAAATATCTTGATATTCATCTACTATTATATATTTATAATTTAGTTTTACATTTTTATTTTTTAGTACATATGTAGATTTATTTATCATATCTTCAAAATCTATTAAATTATTTTTATTTAAGTAATTTTGATATCTAATATAGCAAGTTTTAGTAATTTTAAGAAACAATTTGGTACGCTCATTAGTTGTATTGTTTATCATTGAGTTAAAATTATTTATATCATAGCCATTAGTTTTAAAATTGCATATGAATCTACATATTAAATTTACAAAATTTTTAATATTAACATTTTTATCTTCTAAAATATCTAAATAAGAAAAGAATAATACATTTAAATTATTAAATAATAACTTATCTCTAAGTATACAATCATTAAAATATTTATATGTTAGTTCATATAGTTTATTAGAATCGACTAAATTAATTTTTTTATTTGTATATGTTTTAAGTATTTCATTACCAATTGAATGAAAGGTTAAAATATTACATAATATATTCAAATCTTTATTAACTTTACATCTTAATTCTTCAACTGCCTTATTTGTAAAAGATATAACAAGTATTTCATCTTGACTTATATTCATTTTTTCAACTAAATATTTAATTTTGGCTGCTAATGTTGTTGTTTTTCCAGCTCCTGCACCCGCAATTACTAATGAATAATCTTCATCAGTAAGTATAACTCTTCTTTGTTCCTTATCTAACTTAATATTTGAGTCAACTTCTTTTAATATGGTATCTAAATATTCTTTTTCTTCTAATAAAGCATTATCTATAAAGCTATCATTATGAGTACTTATTAATTTGTCAATATTATTAAATTTTCGTATAATTGATTTTACTTTATTATTGGATATTTTATTAATTTTTAAAAGATATTTTAGATAACCATTAGATTTCAATTTATTAAAATATTCAATAGTAAAAGTATACTTATATAAGTATGAATACTCTTTTTTAGATATATATTTATTTTTTAATAATTCTAAGTTAATATGTTTATCTAATTCTAATAGTTTAAGATATTCATCATAGTTGAAAGATATAAAATTTTCTTTAATTTTTTTAAATATTAAATTCATGTATGTATCCTTTCAGCATTTTAAAATGTAGTATAATATAATTGATTTAATAATTCAAATTGGTATTTTTATATTTTTAGGTGTAAAATTAATAATAAAATCTTTTTTTGTAAATCCTTTTTATGGTAGAATTAAATTGGTGATAAATATGGATTTAGATCAAGTATTTAAAGGCAGTAGGGAAGAAGTAGTCGCTTATATAAGTAACAGATTTAATTTGATGGAATTTCAAATAGAAATGTTATATGACTTATATAGTGAGTTAGTAAATATATGTTCAAGTAGAAATATGCCTGAAGATTATGTAAAATCACATAAAAATCAAATATTTAGAAGAATTACAAATGGTGATTGCAATAAAAAAGAAGTTATAGAAAGAATGGCAAAAGACTATTGTAAAAAAATATTGAATAAAGGAAAGAGTGAAGCTCTAACATTTTTAATAGGCAGATGTGAAATGAGTGAAGATAATGCTAGGAAATTCTATGAATCATATATAAAAATAGATGCAAAAGAAAATCAAATGCTAAGTGAAGAATTAGATACTAATAATTTAGTTGTACAAAGAAATGATATGATTAATGATATCTATAAAAAAGTATATGATTCTAAAAAAGTATTAGAAAAAACTCCTACTGAGTAATAAAATATTAATAAGTAGTTTGTTTATTAGATTTTTATAAAAAAATACACATTATTATTACAAAATGTGTATTTTTAATTTGTAGACATTAATTAAGAATTAGGGACCATTAATTTTTGGTTTATCTGTAAAGTTGTTGTTGTTAAATTATTTAACTTTTTTAAAGTTGATACAGAAGTATTATATTTTTTTGCAATATCCCATAAAGTATCATCTTTTTTTACTACATATGTTATGTAATTATTAGGAATTTTTAATACTTGATTTACTTTAATTATATTTGATGATAAGTTATTTAATTCTTTTATTTTATTTACAGTAGTCCCATATTTATTAGCAATACTATATAAATTATCTCCAGATTTAACGGTATATTTAATATAATCTATATTATCTTCTGTATCTTGATTAGATGGAGTAGTTGTACCACTAATTTTTAGTATTTGTCCGATTTGTAAAGTATTAGATTTTAAATTGTTTAGCTCTTTTAACTTGGCAACAGTTGTATTATATTTTTTTGCAATGTCCCATAAAGTATCACCTTTTTTAACAATATAAGTGTTACTTGATTTAGATGTGTAAGGTATTCCTTTATACTCTGCTACTGCTTTGACTACTGCTTCTGCATAGTTTTCATAATTATTTTTTATTTGTTCAACATCATCTCCAGTACTATCAATAAAACCATATTCAACTATAACACTTTCATTATTAGGAGTATCTCTTAACATAAAATAATAATCTTTTTGCGGATTACTAGGTAATCTTAATTGATAATACTTTCTTACATTTTGTCCTTCTTTCTCTATTTCATCTAAAATCTTTTTAGAAAGAGTAGAAGAATTACGAAGCGCATAAATTACTTCAGCGCCATCGCCACCTCCCGCATTTAAGTGATTAGAAATTACTATTACATCTTTTCCATCGCCATAAAAATCTTTAACTCTAGCTGTTCTTTCCTTTGGTGATAGTGTAGTATCACTATCTCTAGTTAATTTAACAGGGACTCCTAATTCTTTAAACCTATCATACATATATTTACTTATTAGTAAAGTATAATCTTTTTCTTTTATGTTATTTGCAACTGCTCCAGGATCACTACCACCATGTCCTGGATCTATTACAATACCTTTTAATGCCATAATATCACCTAAAGTATTATATTCAAATAATAAGAAAAAGTATCAATATACTTAAAATATTATAAGTGTAATAAATTAGTTGTTTTAATAAAAAATATAGTGTTTTTTTAATATACTACTAATCATATAGATAGGGAGGTGATAAAAATGAGTATACATGAGCTCTTAAATGTTCAAGGTGGAGCTTTAGGAAGAGCAGGGTTACTATTAAGTAGAGCATATATTAAATTAGCTATAAAATTTAAAAGTTTTATAGAAAAAATATTTAAATAGGTGGGTTAATGTTTGAATGCTTCGGATTTTAATATATGATATGTAAATGTTTGTATTTAACTAAACAGTCTGCTAAATAGAAGTTACATATAAATGCGAATAATTATACCCTAAAAATAAAAAGCGTGTATATTTTGTAAATTATATTTAATTTTATCTTTTAAATTTATTATTAAGTTTTATTATGTTAATTTGATAAATAATTTTACATTTTAATAACAATAAATTAAAATTATATGTTATGATAAGTTAAAAGGTAGTGAAATATGAAAAAGAAGAAAATAAATATAATTGAATTATTAATAGTATTGGCTATTTTTTGCTATTTAGGCTATAACGAAATAGTAGATAATTCAATTTCTATTCCAAACAAAGTAGTATCTTATACTTTAGATAATATACCAGAGTATAGTAATGAAAGTTACGTTATATTAAATAATAATATTCCTGAATTTGAAGATTTATCTAAAAGTAGTGTTTCTTTTGAAGTTTATAGTGAACTGGATTCACTTGGTAGGTGTACAGGTGCATATGCAAGTTTATCAGTGGATTTAATGCCAACAGAAGAAAGAGGAAGCATAGGATCTGTAAAGCCAAGTGGATGGCATACAATAAAATATGATATAGTTGAGGGAAAATATTTATATAATAGATGTCACTTAATAGGTTTTCAATTAGCTGGTGAAAATGCTAATAAGAATAATCTAATAACGTGCACAAGATATATGAATACAGGAACAATGCTAGAGTATGAAAACAAAGTAGCAGATTATATTAGAAAAACTAATAACCATGTTTTATATAGGGTAACTCCAATATATAAAGGCAATAATCTTTTAGCTAATGGTGTACAAATGGAAGCATTATCAATAGAAGATAATGGTGAGGGTATAAAATTTAATATTTTTGTTTATAATGTTCAGCCAGGAATAGAAATAAATTATAAAAATGGTGAGAGTCACTTGATATCAAATTAAACCTATTTAATTGAAAATTATTAATTTTATTAGTATAATGTATTTATGTGGTGATTTTTATGAATAAAAGTGAAAGAATAGATAAAATACTACATAATGAAAGAATTAAAAGGATTTTTAATGAAGTAAAAAAATTTATAAATAATAATAAATATATTTTTTGGTTGTGCATTCCTTTTATATTAATGGAAGTATTTACATTTATTTTTGGTTTAAATATAAGTTTTGTTAATTATAGGGTATATGCTCCAATTTTATTTTCAATGTTTTGGATTATATTGTTTGTTGGAGTATCTATATCATTTAAAGGAAAGGTTTCAAAGGGCATATATCTAACTATAAATATCTTGTTTTTGATATTGTATTTAGTAAATAATGTTTATTTTTCTATGACAAAAACATTTTTTGATTTTAGCTTGCTTGAGTCAGCAGGCGAAGGGTCTCCTTATTTACTTGATGCAATTAAAAATTGTAATATATTTGTATATATAACTTTTGTAATAATAATTATATCCCTTGTTTATGCATTTAAGAAAATACCAGACTTCGAAACTAATAATTATAGATTATTAGTAATAGTTGTTTGCATATTTATAGTTGGTCATACTTTAACGCCATTAACTTTAGGAAAAGCTAATGAAGAATTAACTTGGTCAAACTGGAAAAATGCTAGAAATATATATAATTCATTTAATGATAGTAATAAAAGTATTAAAATTACGGGATTATTTGAATATTCAGTTAGAAATTTTTATATTACATATTTAAAGAAAAATAATGATATTACTGAAGAATATATTGAATTTTTAAATACTGCTTTTGAAAAGGCAGAAGAACATAAAAATAAATATACTGGAATGTTTGAAGGTAAGAATTTAATTCTTCTACAATTGGAAGGCATGGATAGTTGGTTAATCAATAAAAATGATACTCCAACTTTATATAATATGATGAATAGTGGAATTAATTTTTCAAATCATTATTCATATTATAATGGAGGAGGTTCAACATTTAACTCTGAATTTGCAGTTAATACTGGATTTATAACACCGCTTTCATATACAAAAAATGCATATACATTTAATAAGAATAGTTTTCCTTATTCACTTGCTAATTTGTTTAAAGCAAAGAATTATAGTGTTAACGCTTTTCATATGAATACAGGAGAATATTATTCAAGAACAGTTAATTACTTAAACTGGGGTTATGATAATTATTATGGATTAGTTGATATTGATGATTATTATGATGATAGATATGAACTGGATAGAGAACTTATATTAAATGAAAAGTTCAATGAACTATTATTTAGAGCAGATGGAAATTTTGTAGACTATATTATTACTTATTCTGGGCATCTACCTTTTACAAATACTAAAGGTGTATGTAAAATGCTATATAAAGAAGATATAGAGCAATTAAAATTAGAAAATCCAGAATTAGAAGTGGAATTTGTAGAAATGACTGAAGAGGAATGTGTAAGAAGACAAGCACAAGAAACAGACTATATGGTAGAATTGTTAATTCAAAATTTAGAAGAGAAACAATTACTCGAAAATACTGTTATTGTTGTATTTACTGATCATTATTTGTATACGCTTGAAGATAAAACAATATTAGATAAGTATAAGAACACATCAAATAATTTAATCAATAATACACCATTCTTTATATGGTCAACTGAAACTTCAAAAACAAATATCAAAAAAGTAACATCTCAATTAAATATATTGCCAACTGTGTTAAATTTATTTGGTATTGAATACAATACGAATAATTATATAGCAAGTGATGCACTTGATCCATCATATGAAGGACTTGTATTTTTTAGTGACTATTCATGGTATGATAGAGAATATTATGTTGAAGGTGGTGTAGTTACTAATAATAAGTACATTGATCCAGATGTATTAGAAGAAAAGAATAGTTATGTAAATTATTTAACTAAGAAAAATGATTTAGCATTAAAATATAATTATTTTAAGAATGTTAAGAAACAAAAACCAGTTATTAAGGAAGAAAATATTGTACAAACTGCTTCAGATAAAGAAGAGTAAATAAAAAGAAGTTTATATTATAGTAGTATAAACTTCTTTATTTTATTAAATAATAAATAGCGATTCCTATAAATATTACTGTATATAATACTTTAATTAGTATTGATAATATTTTTACTAGTGTTTTATTTTTTATTTTTTTATTTATATATTTAACAGGCTTTTTGTAGAATGTAGTTGCAAACCCTTCATTATAAAATTGTTCAATAAGATTTTTCATTATTCTACCTCATTATTAGAAATATCATCGATAGTAATTTTACTTTCATGAGGAATAGGTTTCCATGTTACATTCATAAAAACAGCAGCATAAGTAGTATACCTACCTATTATATCAAATGTAGGCCAAGTAAATATAAATAATAATTTTTTCCAAAATTTTATTTTCTTAATTCTAGCATCTTCAACTATAAATAAATATATTGCCATTAACATATTTGAAAAATACATAGCTATTCTATATAATATTCTAAACCATATAGTAATAAGCATTCCAACTAATAATGCATTAACTCCAGGAGAATAAACGATTCTAATATTAGTTATTTCTCTTAAGAATTTAGCTAGATAAGTTCCTCCTTGAAATAAATTAACATCAAAGCCATTTGAGTATGCATAACAACCATATATTAGTACTGAAAATAATAGCCATCTACATAGGTTAATAAAAGAAATAGGTGTTAATTGCGATAAAGTATCAAATGATGCAAATCTATGTCTTATTGATTCTATTACATCTAACATAAATTCTTTAAATGTTCTTTTTTTCTTTTCATGTTTTTTGCCTTTTTTCCAGTTTACTTTTAAAAATTTTTTTCCAAAAAATATATTAATAAATAAGTATGGTCCTGATTCTACGAAAGCTTGTAAATGTCCTTTTGACCAACGAAGTCTTTGCCTTAATGCTATTTTTATATTAGTTGGTTGTTCATCATAAAATTCCGCTTCATCTTGATATGTGATTTGATATCCTTGAGCTACTGCATCAGCAGTTAAAGCTCTGTCTTCTGTTAAAGATGTATAATGCCATCCATTTTTAATTACTTCATTTGTGAATAAAAAACCTGTTCCTTGAATATTAGTTGCTAGTCTTAATATACTTCTAGCTCTATGATTGACTCTAATTGATCTAATCCAATGTAAAGCATATGTAGAAGCTACCCAATTTTCATCGAAGTTTTTAGTGTTTCTATAGGATGTAATGATCTTACATCCTTCATCAAATGCATCATTCATTTTACTTATATAGTTTGATTTAAGTAAGTTATCTGCATCAAAAACAAAATACCCTTCAAAAGTTTCAATACCATAATCTTTTTTAATGTTATTAACTAAAAATTCTAATGCATAACCCTTGGTTTTATGTATATCATCGAATCTTTCATAAACAATTGCCCCTTTTTTCCTCGCTATTTCTGCAGTATTATCAGTACAATTATCTGCCACAACAAATATTGTATATAAATCACTAGGGTAGTCTTGTTTTTTGATACTATCTATGAGATTCCCAATAACATATTTTTCATTTCTAGCTGCAATTAATATTCCATATTTGTGTTTCTTTTTGGCAGGTTTAAATTTTCTTGTAAAAAACATACCAATAACAAAATAAAAACTTTTATGAAATACTAATATTGCCAATATAGTAGCTATTATATTACTTATTTTTATACCAGTATTATAAAAATTTCCAATACTATTAATTATTAAAGATAACATAGAAGTTCACCTCGTGAGTGAATTATATCATATTTTAATAACTAATACAATTCGTTACATACACCTGGGTTTGGTGCATAAAAACAATGATTTTTATATCTTCCAGTATTTCTCTGATTAAACCATGTAGCCTTACAATCAGAACCTTTAGTAGGTGAATAAAACCACAAGGCATTAGTGGCGGGATGATAATATTCTCCTTTTAAAACTCTTTTTGCAAGTTCTTTTTCTTTAGTGGTAGCACTTCCTGTATTAAAAAGGGGACTACCCGTACCAACAAAACCTCCTGGATTTTGATATACTACATCTGAAATTGTTCGTATATTTTTAAAATCTAAACAGTTTGCTATTGCTCTATTGACAATTACATTACCTACCATAAGCATCCCTAAGTCACCTTCTCCTAAAGCTTCTGCTCTCATTAGTCTTGCACATAAATCTAATTCTTTAGTCGTATAATTAATAAGCATAAAATCACCTAAAATATTATATGACATACATTTAATTAAGTTAATTTTAGTTAAATGTATAAAATTATTGATAAATTATTGAAATTAAAATAATATTATTATATAATGTTAATGTTTTAGGGGCATGGTTTAACGGTAGAATAGCGGTCTCCAAAACCGTTTGTGTGGGTTCGATTCCTACTGCCCCTGCCA
>JAQXHG010000047.1 GCA_029007115.1 bacterium
AAATGATTTCATATCACTTATATATTCACCACTTTTTAAATCATATCCTTCTACATTTTCGTTTTTAGATTCAACATGTAATATGTATTTTTCAGCACCTCTTTTAGCTGAAATTAATGTTTTCTTTTTTATTTCTGCTGCAATTTCAACTAATTTACAAAATGCAGGAGTTGCAAGTAATGTTGCAATTTCTCCAAATGGTCCATCTGCAGGACAAATCATTAAACCTATCGTCGCTATAGTTCCTGCTACTTTAATAGCTGTTTTGGTAGTTTTTGTTTGTTTATCTATTTTTTCTTCAATTTCACTACTTATACCAGTATCAACTATATTTCTTTGATATGAATCTGATATTTGTTCTTTTTTACCATTAATCTTTTCATATAACATTCTCGCTTTATAAATAAGATCTCTATTCTCTTCTACTACTATTGTATTTGTATTTTCCATATTATCACCTATCTTTACTATATACATTATAATATATTTTATATTTATAAACAATATTTTCTTGAATTAAAAAAGACCTTAAATTAATAAAGTCTTTCTTCATATTCAAATTCTTGATCTAGTATTTTAACTATATCTCCTTCTTTAGCCCCTAATGCTTTAAGTTCATCATCAACACCAAGATTTTTAAGTTTTTTAGCAAATCTAAGAGCACTCTCATCAGAATTAAATCTAGTCATTTTAAGAAGCTTTTCTAACTCATCACCAGTTATTATCCATTCATTACCTTCTTTTTTTATTTGATATGGTTTTTCATGCTTAAATTCATATAATACATAGTCTTCAAATTCTTCTTTTGAATAGATATCTGTATCAGGTAAATCTATAAGAATTTCTTTAAGCCTATAAATTAATTCTTTAGTTCCCATTTTAGTAGCAGCACTTACTTCTATTATTTCCTTATCTGGATATTTTTCTTTAAATCTTTCTAAATTTTTACGAGAAACATCTAAATCCATTTTATTTGCTACAATTATCTCATATTTATTATAAAGTGTCTCATCATATTTTTTTATTTCATTACGAATTATTTCATAATCCTCAATAACGTCTCTTTGATCAACTTGTGCCATATCAAGTACATGACATACTATCTTACAACGACTAGCATGTTTTAAAAACTTATCTCCAAGACCAACTCCTTGACTAGAACCTTCAATCATACCAGGAAGATCTGCAACTACAAAACTATAATCCCCAGATGACACAACCCCCAAGTTTGGTACTAATGTTGTAAAATGATAATCTGCAATTTTAGGCTTTGCAGCACTAATTACACTAATTAAAGAACTTTTACCAACAGATGGAAATCCTACAAGACCAACATCAGCAAGAAGTTTAAGTTCACATAATATATTTCTTTCTTCTCCTGGTTCTCCAAGTTCACTTGTATATGGCGCTTTGTTTTTATTGCTTAAAAAAGCAGCATTTCCTTTACCTCCACGACCACCTTTAGCAATAATACACTCTTGATTATCTTCAGTCAAATCACATATTACTAAATTAGTATCTGTATCTTTTATAGTAGTTCCAATTGGCACAGTTATTATTAAATCATCAGCCTTAGCGCCACTTTGATTTCTTCCTCTTCCCATACTACCATTATCAGCTTTAATCACTTTTTTATATCTTAAATCAATTAATGTTCTAAGTCCTTTATTTGCTTTAAATATAATATTTCCACCTTTTCCTCCATTTCCACCATCAGGTCCACCAAGTGGAACATATTTTTCTCTTAAAAACGAAGTACACCCATCTCCACCTTTTCCAGCTATCAATTTAAGATTAACTTCATCTATAAACATAAATTATCCCCTCATTTCTTCAAAGATTATAACATAATTTCTTTTATTTTACTACATTTTATATAAATTAAAAACCAAGACTATCTAGAGAAATCAATCATATGTTACACTTTTATATATAAAAGTCCTTTATTGCTTATCTATCACACATAAAAAAGGTATTATGTTTGTCAAGACTGACGTAGTAATTTTAGTCTTGATAAATTTAATATCCTTTTTATATAATATTTTAAGTGTGTAAATATTTTCTATTACGCAGGGATAAATTTCTTCGGAATTATCGCAACACGGAACGGAAGGAACGGGAGCCGTCCGCATCGCCGTGGTTGCAGCTGAATGCAAACACACCGGCGCTAGCACCACGGGGATAATTGGCACCACGTAAGAACCACGGACAGCCTCTGCCGACGAAGCCCGCGTAATCTTTATTCCATCCACTATGATATCTTGTATATCCATCAGAATCTTCCCAATTAGTAAATCCATCTAATTCATAAGTTGCATCTCCTAAATGTCCACGATTTTCATAGAATACTGTACTTGTATGATATGCATATATATCAAAGTATTTTTCATTTGGGAATGTCACTCCTGTAATACTTGTTATACTTGAATCACTACCATCATTTGGATACGTTAATGTTCCTGTAAATCCTGAGTTATAATCATTATTTTTACCACTTGCTGGAATTTTACTATCTTTAGCATCTTCCATAACTCCCATTACATATTCCCCAGCTCCACCAGACATATCATATATTCCATACATATTTCTAGTTGTACTTGCTTTTTGTCCTGCTTGAGTATGCCACTCATTTTCACAACCTTCATAATATCCTTCAGTATGATCCGTTTGTCGCCTATAACCACCAAACGTAGTTGTTGGCGCGACTGTCGCAGCACATCCTGTATAATATGAACTACTATTATTTATCATTACTTCATTTTTACCTTGTCCATAAATTGATGCTGTTAAATATGCTATTGCTCCCCATTCCATATTTTTTAACATACTTGCTTCTAAACTAGTAATACCATAATTAATTTTTTGACTCGTTGCAAATTGCGTTGAAACATTTTGACTCCTTAAACTTTTAATACCGGTTGTTTGTATATATCTTGAATCGTAAGCTAAAACTGTTGGATTTGAAACTGTTCCTGTTGTTTCAAACTTTCCTACCCAAATACCATTTAATTCTTCACTTCCAAATGTGAATGCTGGATGAGTTAACCATTCATCTTTTGCACTTCCACTTGATTTTTCAACTGCATTATTTTCAAATGTAATATTAATAATATCTGCTTTATTGGTATAAGCTGATGAATCAGATATTTTACCTACTTTTTCTAAATTATTAACATCTGTAAATATTTGATATTTATATCTTGGTATCCATACATAATATGCTTTTACATCTTTAGCTTCAATTATAGTTCCTGCTTCTGCTGATTTGTAGTCTTGTCTTGTTTCATCACTTACTAATACTGCATTAGCCCATTTTTTATTTGTATAATTATACCATTCTGTTTTTGTATCTGCTTTTGATATTGTTCCATTAGAATTATATACCACTGGTATCATTGCTGAATCTAATTCAGGATCAGCTCCGGCTAATACTGGATCTGTATATGTCACTTTACAATTTTCAATATCAGTTGTTTCTAATATATCACTTGATTTAAAATCTTTAATATAACAAGTTTTGTTATATACCAATGCAACTGCTACTAAACCTTTTTCACTAATGTAAATTTCTCCTGACTCAGGCATTTCGCCTTGCATATTTTTTGTTACTTCATTAAATAAATTTGTTTTTCCATCTATACCAGTTTTTGAAAAATCTAATGAACTTTCAACATAGTAATTTTCTGCTCTTGATATTATCATTCTAGTTGAACTATTATATATTTTTTTTCTTGCATTATTAAACATTCCTAATACATTAGGGATTGCGATTATTACTAATATTGCTAATATTGCGATTACTGCTAATAATTCAACTAGCGTAAAACCTTTACTTATTTTTTTCATGTTCTACCTCTTTCTATAAAAAACTTTTTTCATTTCTCTTATAGATTTTAGGTATCAACATAAAAGTTATTTAGTAGATTCTCACTCCTGTAGTAACTATTTGTTAACTTGATTTTATTCATAATATCACTCCTAATGTCACGACTCTAGCTATTTTTATTAATTTAATTGTATCAAATTTTACTTTTGAATTCAATAGTATATAACCAGCATTTAATTTATATAATATAAATTAAAAACCAAGACTTTTAATCATCTTGGTTTAATAGTTATTTTATTTATACTATACAAATGATGGCACTCTTTTAAATAACTCTTCTTCATTATATTCGTATTCATTTAATAATACCACTTCATTTTTATCTAAAGTTCTCTTTACATCAATTAGTCTTTGGTTCCTAGATCCTCTAAATAATAAACTTAAATCTCTTTGTTCTAATATAAATCTTCCATCTACAAGTACATCTATATTTTCTAAAAATTCTCTATATATTGGTTTATTTATAGACATTTTAATTAATTCCTCAAATGTAAAACCTGTATATACCCAAATATTATATCCTTTATTTTTAGCATAAATAGCAAGTTCATTACATGCTTCAGGTTGAAACATAGGATCTCCACCGCTAAAGGTAATACCAGTATGATACTCAAGCTCATCAATAGCCTCTTTTACCATATAAAGTGGTACTTCTGCTCCACCATTAAAATCATGAGTATGAGGATTTTGACATCCTTTACAATTATGAGAACAGCCTTGTGTCCAAATAACTGCTCTTAGTCCTGGACCATCTACTATACTCTCAGTTTGAAGATCTGCAGCTAAACGAATATATTCTTTACTTTGTTGCATGAGTGACTCTATCTTCTACTTCAGATTTTTTAGCATTATTAAATCTATCTAATGTACCAACTAAGTATCCTGTTATTCTTCTAATTCTATCAAATCCAACACCTTCACCCACTGTTTTTGTTTTTTTAACTTCTTTTTCCATATTTTTACCTCTTTCTTATTTTATTTTTTAATATCCACAACAATCGTAACAATTGATTTTTTCCATTTCTACGCCTTCGCCTTCATGTCTTCCACATCTAGGACATACATCTTTAATTACACCAACATATCCACATACTGGGTCTCTATCAACCGGATGATTAACTGCACCATATCCAATATCTGAATCATGCATAATTCTAACAACAGTTTCAAATGCATCAACATTATTAACTGTATCACCATCAAGTTCAATATATGAAATATGACCAGCATTAGTAAGTTTATGATATTTACCTTCAATTTCCATTTTATGTTTAACACTTGTTTTATAATATACTGGAACATGGAATGAATTAGTATAATATTCTCTATCAGTAACTCCTTTTATCTTTCCATAAATACTTCTATCCATAGCAACAAATCTTCCACTTAATCCTTCTGCTGGTGTTGCAAGACAAGTGAAATTCAAATTATATTCTTTTGAATATTCATCACATTTATCTCTTATATATTTAACAATTTCAAGACCTAACTTTTGTGCTTTTTCACTCTCGCCATGATGTTCACCTAAAAGTGCTTTTAACGTCTCAGCAAGTCCAATAAATCCTATTGATAAAGTTCCATGTTTAAGTACTGTTCTAAGTTTAGTTGTATTATCCATTTTTTCACTATTTAACCAAACATGAGAACCAAGTAAGAACTTAAAATTAGCTCTTGATTTTGAACATTGACATTCAAATCTTTGTAATAACTGTCCTTTAACTAAATCTATTACTTCATCTAATTCCTTATAGAAAGCTTTCATATCAGCTTTTGTTCTCTCTCCTAAAACTATACCATGCTTGATGCCAAGTCTTGGTAAATTAATTGTAGTAAAGCTTAAATTACCTCTTCCTGGTGTCACAGATGGACCACATACATTAGCAAGTACCCTAGTTCTACATCCCATATATCCAACCTCAGTAGTAAAGTCCCCCTCAACTAAATTTGGTTTATTAAAACTTGAATCTAGGAATGAGAAGTTTGGAAATAATCTTTTAGCAGACACTCTACAAGCTAATCTAAATAAATCATAACTTGGATCTTCTTTATTATAATTAACACCCTCTTTTACTTTAAATATTGATATTGGAAATATTGGCGTTTCTCCATGACCAAGCCCAGCATCTGTAGCAAGTAAATAGTTTTTAATAACCATTCTTCCCTCAGGACTAGTATCTGTACCAAAATTCACACTACTAAATGGTACTTGTGCGCCAGCTCTTGAATGCATTGTATTTAAATTATGAATAAATGCTTCCATTGCTTGATAAGTACTTCTATCTGTTTTATTAATCGCAAGTTTATAACTCTCTTCAAATATACCCTTTAATTTATCACTTTTTGATATAAAATCTTCAAATAAATTCATATCAAATTCTATACTAGTTAATTTATTAATTACTTCTTCAATTTTATCAAAATTAATAAAACCTAAAAATCCTTCAAATTCAATTAAATTATATAAAGCTTGCTTAAATTCTTTTTTAAATGTTTTAAGTACTCCTGGTGCCATATAATAATCAAATGCTGGTATGCTTTGACCACCATGTTGCTCATTTTGATTTGCTTGTATTGCAATTGCGGCTAACGCAGAATAACTAGCAATACTATTTGGAGTTCTCAAAAAACCATGTCCAGTTGAAAAACCATCTTTAAATAATTTATTTAAATCTATTTGCATACATGTAGTAGTGCCCATAGCCCAAAAATCTAAATCATGTATATGAATAACTCCTTCATCATGTGCTCTTGAATATTTACTATCCATTAAATACGCTTTAGCAAATTCTCTTGAAACAGTAGAACCAAAATGAAGCATAGTGCCCATCGGACCATCTCCATCAACATTAGCATTTTCTCTTTTACTATTTTCTTCATTAGCAGACTTTAATCCTAATGATTCAATAGCTTTAACAAATTTATGTTGTTGTTTTACTACAAATGCTTCTCTTGATGCAGCTCTTCTTTCTCTATATCCTTTAAAAGATTCATACACTTCATTATATTTCATCTTTTGAAGAATAATTTCAATCGCATCACTTACATCTTCTACTCCAATAGTTTTTCTACCTTCATACTCTTTAGTTATATAATCAAGAACCTTTTCCTTAACCTTATTAACTATCTTTTCATCATACTCTTCATAGACACTATCAAATCCTTTTTTAATTGTTAGTGCTACTTTAGTATCATTAAAACTAACTCTTTGACCACTTCGTTTAACAACTACTATATTGTCAAAAAAATCCCTTTCCATATTTTCCTCACCTTTCATATGTTAGTATTTTTCTAACCTATATACATATTAATATATTTTTAGGAAATTGTAAATGTTTTTTGAATTGTTTTTTTGAAAAAATCTTTTTTGGTGTAAACCGTTTTTTGAAAAAATTTTTTCTAAAAAACATTTGACCTTTTTATTTAAAGTGTTTATTAATTTTGAAATTGATTTGTTCGCTTTACACATATACAAACATAAATTTGCATTCTGTTTTTTAATTCACGAACAAACTATTGTAATTTACTTTTTCTAAACTTTATGATACAATACAAAACAATATTTAAAAAAGGGGGATTATAGATATGTTTGATAACATTCAGGAAATATTAACCACAATAATATCTAAATATAATTTACTAAAAAGTTTTGGATATACTAATGAAGAAATAGAAAAAGAAATAGATGATTTTAAATCAAAAGCAGAATTGTATTCATTTTCTACAAATAATATAGTTACTGGTAAAAGAAAAAGAATGCAAAAAAAAGAATATATAAAATTTATTCGCTTACTTAATGCAAGTATGAAAAAAATAAATAATTTATTAAATAAATTAAGCATCAATACCAATATGTCAAAATATATTGCTGCTAGTACATCTGATATTTTAGATAAAGAAGTAGCTAAACAATTAATTGAAAAATTATTTTATGATTTAAATGAATTAATTATTTTTAATAATAATATTATTGAAAATAAAGAATTATTAAATGTGCTATATTCATTTATTAAAATAGAATATAGATTGTATAATACATCTAGCCTTGATAATTTAAGAAGAACTATGCATATTGATAATAATTATTTTAACTCACTAATAGATAAAGATTTTGATGCTATTTGTAAAAATAAACCCGAATATGATTATAGTAAATTAAGAAATAATGACTCTTTAAATATGTATATAGTATCTTTTTTATCTGATAATTATTTAGAAAATATAAAATTAGATTTATATAAGATATATTGTAATTATACTAATGTGAAAAGAGATAATACTTCACTTAATCACAAAATAAATACTGTTATTAAACCAAAAACAAGTGAAGAAAAGCAGAAAATAAAAGAATTTATAAAGTCAAAAGAATTAATGATATTTTTTTATTCACTGCTTATAGGACTAACATCATTTTCAATTGCTTTGGGATGGGCTAAAAATCCTAAATATACATACAATTCTCAAATCGTACAATATTCTACAAAAACCAATATTGAAGAAACAATCAATACATATAGTAATCAAAATGCTGGAGATATAATATATACTGTATATGATGGAGAAGAAATAATTACTTACTTCACTCATAATGATAAAATAACTACAATTAATGATGCTTATAATTATGTACATGAAAATAGTCCTAAATTAATATCAAAAGAAAAAACCGATATAGATGTTGGTTTTTATGAAACGATACAGTTAATCAAAAATATTGACTATAATAATCTTGAAAATATATACAAATATTTAGATGGATTTAGAGCTGGCATATGTATATTACAAGTGTGTCTATTATTAACTCTTAATATGTCAACTTTAAGCGACCAGTTTTATGAAGAAATACTTAAATTTCCAATTTATATTAAGAAATTGATAGATGCTATTAAAAATGAAGAAACTTTAAAAGAGAAATATAAAAAACAATTAATAGAATTAGAAGACTTAGAAAAACAATATAATTTATTAATTAAAAAATGTGAAGAAATGAATGAAATATTTAAAGATGAAATTACACCAATTGTACAAGTCAAAAAATTAAACTTATAAAAAAAGAAAAGTCTGAATAAAATTTTTCTTTTTTTAATACAATTTAATATGAAAAACTTATTAACTAAAATAAAAGATTATATATTTAATTTAAAAGTATTAACTACAAGTTATAGCCTTAATGTATTTGAAAACCCTTTAAGTGAAGAAGAAGAAAACTATTATATTAATCAATTACTTAAAGGAGATAAATATGCTCGTAATAAACTAATAGAGCACAATTTAAGGTTAGTTGCTCATATTGTTAAAAAATATGAAGCTAAAAATACATCTACAGACGACTTAATTAGTATTGGAACAATAGGCCTTATTAAAGGAATAGATTCATATAATAAAGAAAGAGGAGTAAAACTTACAACATATGCTGCTAAGTGTGCAGAAAATGAAATTCTTATGTACTTTAGAAGTAATAAAAAATACAATAATACTATCAGTTTAAATGATGTAATTGCTTATGACAAAGATGGCGATGAAATATCTTTAATAGATGTTTTACAAGAGCAAGTAGAAAACACTGATGACAAAATTGAGTTTAAAGAGAATATTAAAAGATTAGAAAAATATTTAAATGTTCTAAATGATAGAGAATTAAAAATAATTAAAATGAGATATGGACTTTTTAATACAGAGGAAAAGACTCAAAAAGAAATAGCAAAAATGATGCATATATCTAGAAGTTATGTATCAAGGATAGAAAAAAGAGCACTAATAAAAATGCTCCGTGAATTTATTCGTAATAATAATATTTAAATTACTTTAAATTGAATTTAAATGTTTAATATCATAATCATAAGTTCTTAACATATAAGGATTATATTGAAGTGATAAAATAAATGTAGATAATCAAAAAAGACACAGTCTACATTTTTTAATGAAGAAAGATATTGAGATAGATTGGTAAAAAAGGTTACAATGTGAAAGGAGTTGGTCAAACAACCTTTGTAGTTTCTTTTTTCATTTAAACTACCTCCTTATATATAGTTTTTTAATGAGATCCCTATAAACTCATAATTTTTAATTATTTTTAAAGTACAACTCTGCTCTATTATATTTTCCTGTATGTTCTAAAGAATAATTACCATTTGTATAATTATCTACAGTTTTCTTCCAAAAAGCCTCTGCAACTGGTGATAAAGGTACTGCTTTTATAGTCCAATTACCCTTGTATATTTCAAATATTTTTTTAACAGCCTCTTCACCAACTTTTTTTCCTTTATAATTATTTAGAACAAACATTTCACTTATTTCGTAATTATTGTTCAAGTTGTCATCTACTAATATAAATCCCATAATCTCTTTTTCCGACTTAATGAAGTATGCGTAATTATCTTCAAAATATTTGCACAAGTCATATTCATATTCACACTTTTTTGAATCAAATGTAATTGGAAAATACAAACTTAAATCATGCAGATATAATTGTAATAATCTTTCTAATTTTTTTCTTTCACTTTTTCTTACTTTTTCTAAATTAATTATCATTTTCTTTCTCCTTTCAATCAAATCAATATATTTATATAAAAAAGGAGAGCACGAAATACATGCCTCCTCCTCCTAAATACCAAAAGCAACTCATCAATTTAATTAACTATCATATATTCTATCATTATTTGCCATATATATCAACAATTTTTTTAATAATGTTAATCAAAATAACTATGTTTAAATTACTTTTTTATATCTTGTGACACAGTAGAATTAATATAATTTTGATATTTAACATTACACTCTTTCATTCTATTTTCAATATATTGTTTTATAACTTTAGCTTGTGAACTACGATTTAATATTGTTTGATCATTAAATATTTTCATAATATTTAAATATATTTTAGTTAAATCTTGATAATTAATTTCAAGTAATTTATCATCACTATACACTTTATCATATTCTCCATGAATACTATTAATTGTATTATAATCAAAATCTAAAATTTCTCTTGATTTATTATTAAATGCTAATTGAATACTAGATAGCGCATTATTTAATTGATAACTATTTAAAGAGTTTAAATATTCTAACAAAGAAAAAGACATATTTTTTAGTGTATAAATAACATATGAATATCCTGTATTTGTATTACAAAGAGATATATTTTTAATAAAATCGAAAGTCATATTGCCATTACTATCATAAAAATTCATTAACATTGGATACTCACTAAGATATGATTTATTGGTTCTTAAAATTGAATTTAAATGTTTAATATCATAATCATAAGTTCTTGATATATAAGGATTATATTTAGATTTTTTCATATTAGTTAATCTTCTATTTTGAGTACCAACTATATTTTTATAACATTTTCTTGATAACATTTCTCTTAAATTTTCATCTAAAATATGTTCAGTATAAAATCTTTCACAATTTCTCCAACCTTTTTCAGTCGCATCTATTTCTATATCATCACTATCATGATTTAATTTATAATCATTTAGTTCTTTGTTTAATATACTATGCTTTATATGCATAAATCCTTCATCCGAAAATTTTATTTGTTTTGATAATGCTTCTTGATTTAAATGTTCAAATTCATGAAACATAACTATTAACATAAAAGTAAAATCACTTCCACGTTTTAAATAAGTATTATTAATATCATTAGTACTTTTAAAATTAATATTTTCAAAAAGATTTCTTTCTAATAACATACACTTTTTAGAATACATTGCTTTGCCTACTCTAACTCTATTTAAAGAACCATCCGCAATCATTCTAAAATCCATAGGATTAAATATATCACTTTTAGGATAAATTTTAGGAAAATATGAACATATCGCATCTAAAACATATCCATTACATACAAGAGAACTATTACTTTTAGTTAAATTATTAAATATATATTTAATTACTTTTTCATGCAAAGTATTATTAATATCTCTATCAAATGATAATACATCACATATATAATTTAGTTCTTTTTGACTTAAGTCATAATTATTATCTAATTTATTTTCAATTAAACTTACATTATTTTTTTTCTTATCTATTCTTTCTTTTAATAATTGATAGGTTTTATAATCAAATATTCTTTTATAAAAATCATCAGAAAATGCACTAAAAAATATATTACTATATACAAGTCCTCTTCCAAAAATAATTGATTCTTCCATAACTTTTTTATAATTCTTAAATTCAGGACTATTAATAAAATTAGGGTTAGT
>JAQXHG010000048.1 GCA_029007115.1 bacterium
TAATGACTTGATTGATCATGTTGCATTTGTAGAAAAGTATGAAAATGGTTATGTATATACTATTGAAGGTAATGTTGGTGGTAATTCAAGTATGTCACGAGCAGAAAAAGCAAAGGTAAGAAAAGTAGTACAAAGAAAATATAAAAAGAATAGTTTACATTTATATGGATATGGAGTTCCAGAATATTAAAAATACATTTTTGTAAATGTATTTTTTATTTGTAAATAAAGAATTATTGTTTAATGAATATATAAATGTTATAATTTATATAAGTAGATAAGTAGGAGGTATGATATGATTTATACAAAAGAAGTAGAAAGTATGTGTAAGGTAGCTAAAGGTGTAGAACATGGACCTGCTCCTATTCCAGAAGAGGGCAAATGGGTTAAGGCTCGTGAAATAAAAGATATAAGTGGACTTACACATGGTATCGGATGGTGTGCTCCACAACAAGGCGCATGTAAGTTAACTTTAAATATAAAAGAAGGAATAATACAAGAAGCATTAGTTGAAACAATTGGATGTAGTGGTATGACTCATAGTGCTGCTATGGCAGGAGAGATATTAGTCGGAAAAACTATTTTAGAAGCATTAAATACTGATTTAGTTTGTGATGCAATTAATACAGCAATGAGAGAATTATTTTTGCAAATAGTATATGGAAGAAGTCAATCAGCATTTTCAGAAGGTGGCCTTGCAATTGGAGCTGGTCTTGAAGATTTGGGTAAAGGAACTAGGAGTCAAGTAGGAACAATTTATTCAACATTAGAAAAAGGGCCAAGATATTTAGAATTAGCAGAGGGATATATTGTTGAAATTGGTCTTGATGAAAAAGATGAAATAATTGGATATAAATATGTAAATATGGGTAAGATGATGGAAAATATTAAAAAAGGAATGGATGCTATTGAAGCTATTGAAGCAGCTAGTGGTACTTATGGCAGATTTGAAGAAGCTGTTAAGAAAATAGATCCAAGACATGATTAGGAGGATATAATGGCATTATTTGAAAGTTATGATAGAAGAATTAAACAAATAGAAGAAGTAATGAAAAAATATGATATTAAAGATTTTGATGATGCAAGAAAAATATGTACTGATAAGGGGTTTGATCCATATGAAATAGTTAAAAGTATCCAACCAATTTGTTTTGAAAACGCTTGTTGGGCTTATACATTAGGTGCCGCAATAGCAATTAAATCAAATAGAACAAAAGCAAGTGAAGCTGCTGTAGCGATAGGAGAGGGATTACAAGCATTTTGTATCCCAGGAAGTGTAGCTGATGATAGAAAAGTTGGTCTTGGTCATGGAAATCTTGCATCTATGTTATTATCAGAAGATACTAAATGTTTTGCATTTCTAGCAGGACATGAATCATTTGCGGCAGCAGAAGGAGCTATTGGAATCGCAAAAAGTGCTAATAAAGTTAGAAAAGAACCTTTAAGAGTAATATTAAATGGTCTTGGAAAAGATGCAGCTCAAATAATATCTAGAATAAATGGTTTTACTTATGTTAAAACAGATTTTGATTTCTTTACGGGAAAAGTAAATGTAATTGAGAGAATTCCTTACTCTAATACAGAAAGAAGCAAGGTTAATTGTTATGGATGTAATGATGTAAGAGAAGGCGTTGCTATAATGCATATGGAAGGTGTTGATGTGTCAATAACTGGAAATTCAACAAATCCTACTCGTTTTCAACATCCAGTAGCAGGAACATATAAAAAAGAATGTATTGAAAGAGGAAAAAAATATTTTTCAGTTGCATCAGGTGGTGGTACTGGAAGAACACTTCATCCAGATAATATGGCCGCAGGACCAGCTTCTTATGGTATGACAGATACTATGGGAAGAATGCATAGTGATGCTCAATTTGCTGGTTCTTCAAGTGTACCTGCACATGTTGAAATGATGGGGCTTATTGGTATGGGAAATAATCCAATGGTAGGAGCAACAGTATCAGTATCAGTAGCGGTAGAAGAACACTGTAGTAAATAATAAATAAAAAATAGTGGGTGATAAATGTGAGAAAATTTAAGATTGAAGGAACAAATGCAACTTTATTAAAAAGTATTGATAAAAAAATTATTAGAAAGAAAAAAATAAAAGGTTTATGTGCATATCCAAGAATTGTTCCACAAAATAAAATCTTAAAATTATTAAAAGGTAGTAATTTAAAATATCCTAAATTAATAAGAAATAGATTATTAACAGTTGATATTGAATATATAGAAGGAAAGCCAATTGCTGATATAGATAAGAATTATCTTACAGGAATAGTTTGTAACTATATATATGAAATGAGTAAAATTGATTGTACATCTATTAAAAAATATTCAAAATGGACAAATAACTCTGAATTTTTATACTATCAGATAAATAATTTATTACTGCTTGTTAGAAAAAGCGGGTATATAGATAAATTAAAGAGAGTGGGAATAGATTTTAATTCGCTTTTAGCAATAAAAAATATTAAACTTGATGATAATAGAAGACAAATGTTAATACACGGAGATATTAATAAAAATAATATTATTCAAGATAATAGCCAATTTACACTAATAGATTGGGAGTTATCTTGTTATGCTGATATTGCATATGATTTAGCTTTATTTTTCATAAATGAAAGTTATAATGAATCAGAAATGAATGTTGTAATTGATAGATTATGTGGCTCGTTGTTATTAGATCCAAATACAATTATGAGAGATGTTTCTATATATATGAAATTTGAATATTATAGAAAAAGTATAGTGGGATTTATTGAGGCAATAAATCTAAAAAATAAAAAGCAATCAAATGATAATTTATTACAACAAACTTATGAATATTATTCAAAAATAACTAGACCATTAATATTAGATAATATTAGAAATATAATTAACAATTAGAATAAATATTAAACATATACTCAAATGTATATGTTTTTTAGTTTATTTATGATAAAATACTAAAAAGCAACTAAAAATTGACAAAAAACAACTAAAAATTGGTAGTACGCAACTGGCTGTTATTATAGAATTTGGGTATGAAAGGAGGAAAAATGAACTTAAAAGAAAACTTAAAAAAGATTAGAAAAGATAATAATTTATCACAAGAAGATTTAGCAGAAAAACTAGGAGTATCAAGACAATCAGTTTCTAAATGGGAATCTGGACAAGCATATCCAGAAATGGATAAAGTAATACAAATATGTAATTTATTCAATTTGAATATTGATGATTTACTAAATCAGAATATTAAAGAGGTAGAAAATAATAATAAATCTAAAGTTAACATTAATAAATATATAGATGATTTTTTAGATTTTATTACTAAAACAATTAAAATGTTTTCTAGTATGAAGTTTAAGGATAAATTAATATGTTTATTTGAACAATGCGTTGTAGTTGGAATGATAGCCTTAATATTTTTATGTGTTGGAGCAGTATTATTAGGTATTGTAGATAACATTTTGTGTTTACTTCCAGAGAGCATTAGTTATGCATTATGTAATATCTTAAGTTCCATATATTTATTTATATCTGTTATTTTAACAATAATAATTCTTATTCATGTATTTAAAACTAGATATTTAAATTATTATATTATTGTTGATGCTGATGAAGAAAATAATGAATTAGTAGATGAAACTAGAGTTGTTGAAAATAAAAATGTTAATTATAAATTTATAGAAGAAAAGAAAGAAAAAATTATTATAAGAGACCCTAAACATTCAGAATATAAATTTTTAAATGGTATACTTAAATGTTTATTATTTGTTGTTAAAGTACTAGATGCATTTATTGGACTTTTCTTCTGCTTTACATTTGTAGTCTTCATAATAGCATTTGTATTATCGTTCTTGATAGTTAAGAGTGGATTATTATTCTTTGGTATATTATTAATTGTCATTTCATGTATTATAATAAACTATATTATTCTTAATATTTCATATAATTTTATTATTAATAAAAAGGTTAAAAAAGTATTAATTGGTATGTTAATACTATTATCATTGGTTTTATTTGGAACGGGAAGTGGTTTATCTCTTGTTAGTATTAAAGATTTTAAATTATTAGAAACACCTAATTCTAATAATATTGTTACAAGTGAAAGAATAATTGAAATGAGTGATGATCTTATTATAGAAGTAGAAGATAATAATATTAAAATTATAGAAAGTGATAATAGTGATTTAAGATTTGTTATAAAAAATATTAAGGGATGTAAAACTAAATTTTACGAAGGTGATATGGATATAATATATTATTATAATGTTTGTGATTTTAGTCCAGAATTATTTAAAGGGTTTGTTGATTCAATAAATAATAAAGAAATATTAGATTATTCATATAATGAGGTAGAATTATATACAAATGCTAAAAATATAGAAACATTAAAAACAAATAAAAGAAAGTTTTATAACTATGATGAAGAATATTAATAAATAATATTTTAAAAGGATTATAATTATTATAAATTATAATCCTTTTTATAATTATACTATTTTTTATCAATTGTATTTTTAATAGATGAATAAGTTAATCCTATATTAAGTAAAAGACCAATTATATATCCAACAACTGAAGGTGCACTATAATCATTTTTTAAAGATACAACTAATATTGCATTGATTAAATAGCATCCAATATACAAATATAAATACGGTAATGGTTTTCCTTTTAGCATATAAACTAATGCAACTACTTCACCAATACATGCTAATGTTGATATTATGTATATATAACCAGCATTAATTGCAAGTGCGTTTGATATCACACCTATAGAGGCAATTACAAGAATAAAGATTAACCAAACTTTACCAATTGTAGGTATTTTTTCTGACATATTATATCCTCCTTAATTATAATATAACATATTTTTTATTAATTTTATATACTGATTGATAGTTAAAAGTTTTTTGATATACTGTTATGAGTAATATATATTCAAAAAAGTATTAATGATAAGAAGTTGATTTAAATTTTTAATGGAGAAGAACAAACAAATAAAATTGTTGAATTCATAAGAGGTATATTGCTATTGATAATTATGTAGTTGACAAAATTATGTTGATAAATTGTTAATCGTACCAATAGGTAATTATTGGAATAAAAATAATAATATAAATTTATTTAGAATAAAGATGACAGAAAAGTATGAAAATGATAAAATAAAAGTGAAGAGTATAATAATTCTAGATATACATGTGAATTATTTAGAAAAACTTGATAAAATAGAAAATTATTTTATTTTAAATAATGTGCCTAAATAGGATATATCAAGTACTAATATTTGGAATACTATTAAAGATTTTTATAATATTAGTAATGTACTTGATAAGCATGTTTTAGATACTACTTTAAAATATAATTTATATAATGATTAGGAGAAGTATGAAAGAAGAAATAATAATAAAAAAATTAATATCTAATAAAGAAACAATTGCAACTATGGAGTCTTGTACAGCAGGATATTTAGTGGCTAATTTAACTAATGTAGATGGTTCTAGTGAAGTTATAAAAGTATCTCTTGTTACTTATTCAAATGAATATAAAATTAAATTTGGAGTTAAAGCTCAAACTATAGAAAAATATAGTGTTTATAGTAATGAAACATCAAGAGAGATGGCAAAAAGCGTAAGTGAATTTGCAAATAGTACATATGGAATTGGTATTACTGGGCAGATAAACAGAGTAGATCCTAATAATCCCTATGGAAAAGATAATGAAATATTTGTGACTATTTATAACTCAAAAAATAAAGAATATAATGATTTTATAATAATTTGTCCAAATAAAAAAAGAAAATTATGTAAAGAATATATAATTGACAAAGTATATGATAAATTAATTGAAATTTTATAGGAGAAAATATTAATTATTTGGTAGAACTTAAAAATAAAAATATAGGTATTTATCCAATTGAACAATTAGTACTTACTAAAGAGAAGAATGTTGTATCTATTGATAACCTAAAAGATTTAGTTAATTATTTAAATATATAATAGTAATAAATTTTTATAGTCAACATATTATTAGTATGAAGAAAATATTAATAATATTGTTGTTTTTTTTATGCGTTAAAGTTAATGCATCAATAGTAGTAATGGATGCAGATAGTGGAAGAGTTTTATATAGTGAAAATATGAATGAAAGAAAGTTAATAGCTTCGACAACTAAAATTATGACAAGTATTATAGCCTTAGAAAATGGGAACTTGGAAGATATTTTTAAAGCAGGTAGAGAGATAAGAGAAGTAAATGGTTCAATGATTTACATAAAAGAGAATGAAAGTATGTCACTTAATGATTTATTATATGGACTAATGCTTAGAAGTGGAAATGATGCGGCTATGGTTATAGCTAATAATGTACTTGGTTATGACAATTTTATTGCTCAGATGAATATTAAAGCATTTAAACTTGGTATGAATTATACTACTTTTGAAAATCCACATGGTCTTAATGATAATACTAAAAACTATTCAACAGCATATGATTTATCTTTACTAATGAAATATGCAATTAATAATGAAGAGTTTCTTAAAATAACAAGTACTAAAAAATACAAAGATTGGTATAATAAAAATGAATTATTGTCAGACTATAAATATCTAATTAGTGGAAAGATTGGATATACACAAAAAAGTGGACAAGTTTTTGTAAGTGCTGCTAGAAAAAATAATAAAACATTAATAATTTCATCAATTGATGAGGGTGATAAATTTAATTTGCATAAAAAACTATATGAAAAATATTTTGAAATGTATGATAAATATAAAATATTAAATAAGTATACTTTTTCTTTTAAAGTAAAAAATAAAAATAATAATCATTATTTTATATTAGATGATTTTGATATGCTTATGAAAAAAGATGAAATAGATAAATTAAAAATTGAAGCTGATTTAGACAATGAATATGTTCTTGTATATCTTTCTAACAAACTAATACATACAGAAAAACTATATAAAAATACATATAATCTTACTAAAAGAAGTAAATTAAAAGAGTTATTGTCATTTTTTAAATTTTAATGTAAAATGTATGCAGGTGACTAAATATGGAAAGATTACAAAAATATTTAAGTGCTTGTGGGGTAGCATCTAGGCGCAAAAGTGAAGAGTTGATTTTAAATGGTAAAGTTAAAGTAAATGGAGTTATTGTTTGCGAACTTGGTAGTAAAGTAAGTGATAGTGATACTATCATGGTAGATGGATTAATTGTAAATAGACAAGATAAAGAATATTATTTATTATATAAACCTGAAAAAACTATATGTTCAGTTAGTGATGATAAAGGTAGAGTTTGTGTTGTTGATTTAATTGATACTAAAGAAAAAATATTTCCAGTTGGAAGACTTGATTATGATACGAGTGGTTTATTACTTTTAACAAACGATGGAAATATAACAAATAAATTAACTCATCCTAAAGGAAATGTTGAAAAAACATATTTAGCTAAAGTAGATGGAATTGTTACAAAAGATGAACTTAGTATGCTAGAAAAAGGAATAATATTAGATGGAGTTAAGACTAAAAGAGCACTAGCAAAATTAAAAAAAGTAGATAAAAAGAATAATAAGTCATATGTTGAATTAACAATAACAGAAGGAAGAAATCATCAAGTTAAGAACATGTTTAATTTTATAGGTCATAAAGTATTAAAATTAAAAAGAATATCATATGCTTTTTTAACATTAGATAATCTTAGTATTGGAGAATATAGACGTTTGACTATAAAAGAAGTAAAACAATTATATAATTATGTAAAATAAAAAAATAGATTAGTCTATTTTTTTATTTTTCTTCTTCAATTACAATTGCTTCTCCAGGACAAGCTTCAACAATATTAAGTAATTCTTTTTTATCTTCTTCATCAATTACTTCTTTGATAACCTCACTAAATCCTTCATCATTAATTGTAAAATATTTATCGTATTGAGCAGCGCATAAACCACATCCAATACAATTTTCATTAACTCTTAATTTTTCCATTTTCATTTTCTCCTTATCAATACTATTGTAACTTAAAAAAATTAAAAAATCTATGCTTTATTGAAAAGTATGTCTAATTATGTTATCATTAACATGGTGAATGCTATGAGTTCAAGGATGGATAAATATGAAAATAATATTAGTTATGATAGTTTGAGTAGAACTAAAAGAAATGAACATATATATAACTCAACAGATATGAATGAACTATCAAGAATTAAGACTAATAATAATGTTAGTATAATTTCTGATGGTGGAAAAACTGTTAATTTAGAAAAGATTAAAAGTTATATAGATAGCATAAATAATAACGATGAAGATGAAAGAAAGAAGATTTCTATTGATATACCTGAAAAAGAAGAATTAGTCATTGTCAGAAAAGAAGAAAAAGATTATGATATAAATGCTGTTTTAGAAAAAGCAAAGGAAAATCAGGAAACTGATTATGAAGAAAATAGACATAGAAAGATAAATAATACTCAAATAGATATATTAAAGAGTATAAAAATAAAAAATACTAAGAAATCTGAGGATCTAACTCCGTCTGTAGATGAACTTAATACTGAAGAAAAAACTATTGTTGATTTAATACAAAATATTCAAAATAATAGTAGTAATGCTAAAAAAGAAAGTAAAAATGATTTATTTGAAGATTTAATGGGAGAAGATGATGATACTGTAGTTATGGGTGCTAAAGATAATGGCAATATAAAAGAAGAACTACTTAGTATGACACAAGATTTAGAAAATATTAAACTACCTGAAAATGATTTTACACAAGAAATTAACATTGAAATAGAAAAATTAAAATCTAAAGACAATGAAGAAGATGATAGTGATAATACAGATGAAATAAAACAAGATGATTCTTTCTATACAAATTCTGTATCTTTTGATAAATCAGATTTTGAAGGATTTGAAGATTTAGAAGATACTGCTAAGAAGAGTAGTATGCTTACGAAAATTGCTATAGTTCTTGTATTGTTATTGTTACTTGGAACAATCTTTATTATAGTAAATTATGTATTTGATTTGAATTTAATATAACAGAAGTATTTATTACTTCTTTTTAAATATAATTTAATATGAAAAAAAGTGATATATTTCTTATAATTACTATTATTGTATTTATATTAACATATATTTTTATTAAAATATTTACTTATAAAAGTGAAAAGATATTAAATAATTATGCTAAGAGAAATTCAACTAATATAGTTACTAATATAATAAATGATTCGATATATGAAGTTTTATATGATAACAATTATGATGATTTAATACAAATTGATAAAAATAATTCCAATGAAATTAATTCACTTAATTTTAATAATGTTAAAATTAACAATATATTATATTTAACAACACAAAATATTTTAGAAAATATAAAAGTATTAGAATCAAATAATAATCTAATATATAATGTTCCAATAGGAGTAATATACTCTTTACCTATATTAATTAATATAGGACCTAAAATCCCTTTTAAAATTGATATATTAAGTGATATTAATAGTGATGCTGATATTAAAATAAAAGAATATGGAATAAATAATGTAGTAGTTGAAGTTATTTTAAATATAGAACTTAGTGTTCAAGTTATTTTTCCATTTGTTTCTCAAACACTTAATATAGAAAAACAATTAATATTAGATAGTAAGGTTATACAAGGAAATATTCCAGATTATTATGGAACTTATAGTAGTTTAAAGGATAAAAGTTAATGTATTTACTAAGAATAATAAATTTGTTATAATTCAATATGAAAGACAGGTAATTATGGAAATAGAAGTAGAGGAAAATAAATATAAATTAATTAAAGATTATAAAAATGCTTTTGATGAAGAAATGTTTAAAGAAAGATATACATCTTATTTTGAAAATTATGATTATATTGTTGGGGATATAGCATATTCTAAATTAAGACTTAAAGGTTTCAATAAGAAAAGTAATAAGAATGTTAATAAATTTAATAATTATAATAATGTTGAAAAATACATTAAAGAAAATTGTGCTTATGGATGCAAATATTTTATTTTAGAAAAAATAACAGAAAAATAATATTAAATTAATTGATATTGTTTTTTTTATGTGATAATATTATATATGATAGAGAGGGTGCTTATGAATAAGATATCAATTAAGAATATGGATGGTACAATGGAAGAGGTTGACCTAGTAAATGCTTTTAAGATTGGTGAATTAAACAAAAGTTTTGTCATTTTATCAAAAGGTGAAACTGCTGGTGAAGGAATGAGTAAGATATATATATCTGAATTTGTTGAAAATACTCCAGGAGTATACAGTTTGATTGGTATTAAAGATGATGATACTTGGAAAAAAGTAAAAGAAGCTATGAAACAAATTGTTGAAAGTTAGGTGAAATTATGACGAGTGAAGTTGATAACATATTAAAAGGAAGAGTAGAAGCAACGGTTGAATTTGTTAATTCAAAGAAAGTTATTGGTATATCAAGTGCACACTTAACTCCAAAAGAAGATGGAGTTGTTCCACTTTCAAAACAGGGTGCATTTATTGTTAATAAAGAAGAACAAACAGCGCAAATAGAAACGTTGGATTTTTCTGATACACCAAAAGAAAGTGGTAATACTGATAGTGAAGAAGTTAAAGTAGATGCTATACCAGGTTTAAAAACTCCAGAGTTTACGGATGTGGTAGTTGATGCTCCTTTAGAAGTAACAAGTCCAAAAGAACTAAGTGATTTTAATGTTACCGCAAGTAGTGAAGTTGTAGAAAAGCAAGAGCCACAAACAACTATAGAAGATACTATTGGAACAATAGATATTCAAATGCCACAGATGCCAGATACAATAATTGCAGAAGAACCAAAAGAAGTAAATGAGCAGTTATTTGAAATTCCTAGAAATGATAATCCAATAAATGATATCCCAAATGATTCAAAAGAAGTAAGTACTCCAGATACACTAAATGAGTCATTATCAAATAATGTGGTAAATACTGTAGAAGAAAGTCCTATTGCAGAATCATTAGATGTTGATGCTTTAGTAGAACAAAAGCGAAAAGAATTAATGGATGAAATAGATAAAAAAATAAAAGCATATTTAAGTGAAATAAAAGAAATATATAATCATGGAAAATTAAATAATAGTACTAAAGTAGAGTCAAATGATGTTAAAGAAGTTCAAACTCAAGAAAATCCTGTTATGAATGATGCATTAGCGCAAATTAATAATATGGTAATACCAGGAGATAATGGATTAAAATTATAATATTTAAACTAATCGAAGTGATTAGTTTTTTTTTATTGAATAATATTTAATATGAAAGATTTTATATATGTTAATTATGGATTAAAAGTAAATAAAATATATAACAATTATTTTTTTGTTGGAAATGATAAAGTATATATTTATAAAACTTTAAAAAATGAAAAAGAATTAGAAAAGTTATTTAATATAACAAATGATATGTATACTAAAAGACTTTTAGTTGATACATTTTTAATTAATAAAAATAATAAGTATTATACGAAAAAAGATAAAGAAAATATTGTTTTATTAAAAGTAAATGATAGAGATAGTAAAGTAACATTAAAATATTTAATGAAATATATTGATTTTAAATTAGATATTGATGAGTTTGATATTATAGAATATTGGAAAAACACTATAGATAATATAGAAGAATTATTAGTTGAATATAATAAAGAGCATTTGTTATTACAAGATAGTGTTAACTATTTTATTGGAATGTCAGAAAATGCAATTACTCTTATGGATCAATATGAAAAAAGAATATCTAATGATATAGCTCATAATATAAATTATTATAATTATAGTAATGAAAGTTTTAATAACCCTTTTAATTTTATTAGATTAAATAAGTTATATGATATTTCATTATATATAAAATATAATTTTTATATTGATAATATTGATTATGATGAAATTTATAATATTTTAAATAGTATAGATGATGAGTATGATGAAGCATTTTTATTTTCCTGTTTATTATATAGAAATTTCTATTTTGATGTCGTTTTAAAAATTATAAAAGAAGATGAAGATGATGAAAAGTTAAAACTATTTATAAATAAAATTAAAAAATATGAAGAATTATTATCTTTTTGTCGTCAAAATTTAAAAAAGTGTAAATGGTTAGCATTAATAAATTGGTTAAATTAAAAATATATGCTATAATGAAAACATGGAAAAGAAATGTCAAAATATAAAAGTAGGAGAAATTATTAATACTCAAATAACTGGTATAAGCAAATATGGTATATTTGTAAAAGTAGATGATATATATACTGGTATGATACATATATCTGAAATTACTGACAAATATGTAAATGATATAGGTAGAATATATGTTATTGGTGAAAGTATTGATGCTAAGATTTTAGAAGTAGATGAAGAAAAAAAGCAATTAAAATTATCAACAAAAGAATTAAACAGTGGAAAAAATAAAAGAAAACCTATTAAAGAAGAAGGAAGAGGATTTGAGCCTTTAAAAGAAAATTTGGATAGATGGATTAATGAAACCCTTGAAGATTTGAAAAAAAATGAAAAAACAGAATAAAAATTTAACTTTTTGTATTGACATCACTTTTCAGAAATGATATATTTATAAGCGCAACAGAGAAATTATGGGCGATTAGCTCAGTTGGTTAGAGCATCTGCCTTACAAGCAGGGGGTCGGGAGTTCGAGTCTCTCATCGCCCACCATAATTTTATTTTTTTTCGCCGAAATAGCTCAATTGGTAGAGCAACTGACTTGTAATCAGTAGGTTACGGGTTCGATTCCTGTTTTCGGCACCAGTTTTGGAGAGATAGCGAAGAGGCTAAACGCGGCAGACTGTAAATCTGTTCCTTCGGGTTCCATGGTTCGAATCCATGTCTCTCCACCACTTGTATTGATGCCTCGTAGCCAAGTGGTAAGGCACAAGACTTTGACTCTTGCATTCCGCTGGTTCGAATCCAGCCGAGGCAACCATTTAATTTTAATTATATGTCTCGCTAGCTCAGCCGGTAGAGCACTTGACTTTTAATCAAGGGGTCTGGAGTTCGAATCTCCAGCGAGACACCAGGTGTGCCTTAGTGGCGGAATAGGTAGACGCACAGGACTTAAAATCCTGCGAGTGTAAAAGCTCGTGCCGGTTCGACTCCGGCCTGGGGCACCATTTACGGAGGAATACCCAAGTCTGGTTGAAGGGACCGGTCTTGAAAACCGGGAGGTCGAGAAATCGGCGCAGGGGTTCGAATCCCTTTTCCTCCGCCATTTATATAATATCGCGGAATGGAGCAATCTGGTAGCTCGCTGGGCTCATAACCCAGAGGTTGTTGGTTCAAATCCAGCTTCCGCAACCATGGTCCGTTGGTGTAGTGGTTATCACGCTCGCCTGTCACGCGAGAGATCACGGGTTCAAGTCCCGTACGGACCGCCATGTGGCTTCATAGCTCAGTTGGCAGAGCACAAGACTGAAAATCTTGGTGTCGTTGGTTCGATTCCAACTGAAGCCACCACTTTTTTAATAAGAAAAATAATAGTGTTGCCTCTAGGATATGCGCTCATAGCTCAATTGGATAGAGCATTTGACTACGGATCAAAAGGTTAGGGGTCCGACTCCTCTTGGGCGCACCATATAATCGGGAAGTGGCTCAACTTGGTAGAGCATTCGGTTTGGGACCGAGGGGTTGCAGGTTCAAATCCTGTCTTCCCGACCATTTAGAAATTAACATCGACTAATCGATGTTTTTTTGTTTTAGTCATTATTTATAGTTATATATAATCTAATAATTATCAATTTTTTATATAAGAACAAGACTTTATTTTATTAAAATTAACACTTAAAAAAGGTTGTCATTCTTTAGTATAAATGATAAAATATTATCAGTAATAGTAGGTGAGATATGAAAAAATTATTGATAGTAATAATATGCTTAGTAATTAGTATATGTAGTGTAAAAGCAGAGTGTACTGACACAGATATTTTAAAATGGGCTAAAGAAGTAGAAGTAAAATTTGAAACAAGTGATAATATACCAAATGCAGAATATCTATATTATTTATATTTAGAGCCAAGTAGAGATGATATAGAAATACGTTCTACAAATAGTCTATATTCTGGAGTGACAAAAGGTGCAGTTCAAGAAAATGGAAGATATGGAATTGCGTCATATATTCATTTTGAAGAAAAAACATATACATTAGAAGTTTATATGAAGAAAGATGCGAAAGTATGTGCTGGAGAACAAATATTAAAATTAAGAAAAACAGTACCTCAGTATAATAGTTATTCAAATACAGCATATTGCTATGAATATCCACAAGCAGAATTATGTCAAACAATGTCAGATACAGATGACTTAAGTCAAGAAGAGTTTATAAAACAAATGGAAGAATATGTAGAAGGTCAAATACATAAAGAAAATCCAAAGAAAGAAAACATAATATTAACAATAATATTTGATTATTTAATATGGATAATCGTACCAGTCTTACTAATTGGAATATTCTATAAGGTAAGAATAAATAAAGTAAGGAGGGAAAAAGATGCAAAATAAAATAACAAAGATAATAACAATAATAATAGTTTTCACTCTATTTGTAAGCACTATAGATGCTTTAGATGTAGGTACTAAGGTAAGAATTGAAAAAGATGGTAATACATATGTTGTTGTTTCTGTAGAAGATGCAAGTGATAGATGTCCAATTGTAGATAATCCAGATGAGCCAGATGCTTTTAAAGTTAAATCATCTTATTTTGATACGATAGGTTATACATACGAAAACACTTGTCAACAAGGTGGACAAGTATGTACTGAAACATGGACACAGGCAGTAAAAGATAAAACTATCTTTGATGCTATTAATTCGGCATATGGTAATAATGGAGCAAATTCTGAATCAACTGCTGAAGATAGCAATACTACTGTTGGTGCTGTGGGCGATAAAAATGACACATCTTTGTCAACCATAAGTGATAAATATGTGTCATTTAATAAATCAAAATATAATGTTGTTAAAGTGTATACTTCATATCAAGATTATCTAAATTCAATAGGAAATGAATATTATAGTCCAGATGGTACTGATGATATACTGTATGGAGATTATCCTGTAGTATCAGATACTTCATATTTTACAACTAATGGTGGAATAGCAGCTGCAGCAGCAAAGTTAAAAAATTATGGTTATAGAGTTGTATACTTTGATGAGTGCGTAGGACAAAAAGCTAGAAAGTGTCAGAAATGGATTCCACCTGAATGTACTTCATGGGGAGAAACAAAAACAGGTGTTCCTTATTGTGTATCTTCGTCACCTGGCTATTATGACAAAATTACTAATTATGGATTAAGTGTAACAAAGACTATGTGGCCATCAGAAGAGAATGTGGACAAGGTTACTTTAGAAGATTTTTTTGAAAGAGAAGTCGAAGATCCTCCTGCGTGTAGTGGAGGTTATACACAAGTTGGTGAAGTAAGCAATTACGGTCATTGTGGAGAAGCTTGGTATAGAGCAAAAACAAAAACTTGCAAGTGGGTATGTACTAAGTCAGGACCTAGTAAGGTTGAAGTTTATGGCACAAGGTTAGTTATTGATGATGTTGATGCATATTGTGTAACACCTTCAGCAGGATATAATAAATCTTATGCTTGGGATACTACTTTCGATGCATCAAAATGTAAAAATAGTTTACAAATGTATAAAATTAAAGATGGAAAATCTGTTGCGGAGTATGATATAGATTGTGGATATGCATATATTCTAGCAGAAGCTAACAGATTAAATAATATAATAAAAGAGCAAACAGGAAAAGAAAATTATTTTAGTTATGGTGCAATTGATTTCGCTATGAAATTATTTGGAACAGGTATTACTGGAAATGGAACAGATTTAGGTACTATAACAGGAAAAGAGTATTTACAATCAGGAGGATATTACACTAGATATTATGGATATTCAGGCTCATACGAATATGTTGGAATACCTTGGATAAGGGATGGTATTGATAGATCTAGCTGGCCATCTATATATAGATATTTTTTACCAGATTTTTATAGTATTTATATTAGAACAGCTAGAGTGGCAAGATCATATTTAAGAGGAAATTATAGATTAGCAGATGTTGGAAATGTAGAAAAATCTAATATAAATGGTAATGCTTTAACTGAGACTATTGTAAAAGATGGAAAGAGTGTTGAAATGGTAATAGATCCATTTGAATATTTACTTCCAAGAGAATGTAAAGTTACATTTGATGATTGTACACAATCTGATACTGAATTATCATATAATGATAAATATTCTCAATCTACACTTGATTTGTTTATTCCAATGGATGATAAAACTTTAGATTATCTTCAAGATGCAGGAAAGAATACTACACAATGTAAAAATCAAAGTGGACTTGGAGTATTATGTGGATTAAAAAATGAAAAAGGTAATGCTGAATATATAAAATCATTATACTTATATATAAGAGCACTTCAAGGAAACGAATTAAGATTTGAAGAAAAAGTTGAAGAAAGTATTGAACAGTACATACCTGTTGATGGGTTAACAAAAGTACTATATGAGGTAGGTGAAGATGGAGAAGCAAATGCAATAATAAGATATGCAATTGATACTAGAATTACAACTGAGTTAATATCTGGAGAAAAAGAAGTAGATTGTGATTGGACTAATGAAGAAACAAAAAATCAATGTGTTGCTCAAATATTTGTATATAATAGTAATGGACAATTGATTTCTCAATCTGATCACTATGATTATTGTAAAAAGAATTATTGTTATTACAAAGTTGATTCTAAAAAAATTTGTAAAGAAGAGGGAGTAAATACAAAAATAACTTCAATTGTAGTAACTCCATCAAGTTTAAAGTCTACTACCGTTAAAAAGATAGATAATGGTATTAAAGGACAACAAACAATATTTGTATATGATGTTAATTCAAAATTAACTGGAAGTTTTTGTCAATTAATTGAAGCAGTTCAAGAAAATACAACTGTTCAGTGCCCATGTAATTCAAAAGAACAACCAAATTTAGTAGAGCCAACTGGAAATATAAGTGGAACTAATTATTGTAGTAAAAATTATAATGCATATGATGAATTATTCTATGGAGATCCTAGTATAAGTACAATAATAAATGCTTGTTATGAAGAAGATAAATTAAAATATGATTTTACAGATGATTTAAATGCAAATGGAAATGATATAATGTATCAAGCAGAATTAGAATCAAGATATTCATTCCAAAAACAGAGTGATGACTTTGGAGTATGTAAGTTATATTGTAGAGATGAAACAAGATTCTATATTGGAAATAAACTATCTGTAAAAGCAGGACAAAATTTAAGATATGATATAGGGCAAACATTAATAGATAAAAAGATAATAAATGAAACAGCAAAAGATAAGGGTAACTTAGATGGTAAAGATAGAAATACTCAACATAATTATATGCCAAGTGTTGTACTACAATTAAGAGAATGTACATCAGAAATAGATTATAAGAAGTGGGAGACATTATATAATAAAGCAACTACAACAAAAGAAAAGAATCAGTTATTATATTCAATATATAATTGTAATTTATATACGACAGAAGAGATAAGACAAAAGATAACGGAAGGAAAATTAAAGAATATAATAAATGAGAATCCAACAACATATCAATCATTAAATGGCTATGCAGAACCAGCAATGATAGAATATAAATATAATACTAGCGATGGAAATATAACAATAGTAAATAATTATGGAACAACAAAAGATTATTTATTAGCGCAAGAGGGATGTACAAGTTTAGGATTAAATCAAACTGATTGTGCAGCGTACTTCTTAAATTATTATTCAGATGATTATTATAATATTGATAGTCCAGATAACTTAGGAATAACATTAGATTTTGAACATGGACTAGTAAATTCAAATTTAAATGAGACTATATATTGTTCAGGAGAGTCATGTTATAAATTAAAAGGAAAAGATGGTAAATATTACTATAATCCAAATGCAAAAAATAAAAATGATTATACAACAGTAGATAATATATATGATGGTTCTGGAAATATAGTTAGATATGAAAGTGGAAAAATACTAAGTTATCAAGAATGGGGATTAAATTATAAAGAGTATGATAAAAATAGCACTAATTATATAACAACTAAGATAGATGGAAATGAAGTTCCTAAAAATGAATATGCATCATTTATAGTAGTAACAGAGACAGGATTTTATAATAAACAGAAATACTATTCAGATAGTTATAGCGGAATAATAAGAAATGAACCAAATCAGGATGCAACAATAAAATCAGTAGAGTTAGATAAAAATATATTCCCATTACATTTAGATAAACAAACAGGAACATATGAGATAAGCCATACATTTAATAGTATAAGAACAGCATATAAGAGAAGTACATATTATACAGAAAAGAATTATTCATTATTTGATAAGATAGATAATAAGCCCGGAACTGTAAACTTCATATGCGAATATGATGTATATAATACAACAACTAAATATGAATGTGAGTCTGGTAATTGTAAGAGAGAATTAGGGTTTATTTATAGAGCAGTTGATTTAAATGATGTATTTGAGTCAGTTACAAATGAGTCAAGACAATATCCAGAAAACTGGGCAACATCATTTGCTCAGACAACTCTAAATCAAATACAAGCTAGTTCTCAAAATATTTTAGAACAAGATAAAAATAATGATGATAATGATAGTTACTTAGAATATAGTTATACATTAACTCCAGATGGAATAAAAAGAATAAAAGAGTATAATAAAACAAAATTAATAGATGGTGGATACTTAGATACTTCTACATATGGATGTCAATATGATGAAGAAGAAGGAATTTTCTATAATTGTAAAAGTAAATTCTTATTAGAGTTAGAATCATTAAATGGAAAGTATGATGGTTTAATTACAGTAAATAAAAATGATGGTGTGTCAGAATTTTGTTCAAATACACATAATGAAGACAAGGATTATTGTAAGTATCAACAAAAATATGAAACTATTGATTTATCAGGAGGTGAATAAGTGAAAGAGTCTGCATGGGGATATTTAATAATATTATTAGGTGTATCAATAATAGCAATAATGTTATTAATACAAAATTTAACAACAACAAGTGAAGAAAATTTTTACTTGACTAGAGAAGTATTAGAAGCGTCAATGTATGATGCTGTAGATTATGGAACTTATGCAAAGAGTGGAAAATTAGTTATGTCAGAGCAAAAGTTTGTAGAGGTATTCTTAAGAAGATTTTCAGAAAGTGTAACAAATAATAGAACATATAATATAAATTTTTATGATATACATGAATATCCACCAAAAGCTACAGTGTTAATAACTACAGATACGGGGGAAACAACAGTATCATCAGATACAGTAAATATAAATGTTAATACATATTTAAATGCAATATTAGAGACAGTATCTGTATATAATGAAAAAATGATAATATCAAAATTGACGGAAACTTATACAAAAGATGGAGTATTGGTTGAAAGTTTAAAATGTGGTGAGGAAGTAATAACTAATTTTCAGTTTTTGGCAGATAATGATCCTTGTGGATTATATAAGAATATAGGAACAGATGATGCAGGTAATGAAAAGATAATATTTTCAAGAAATGCAGGATCAGATAAAACAGAAGAATATTGTAATGTAAGAATAGAAACAGAAGGTTTGCAAGGACAAAAGAATATAAGAGAATATATAGTTAGAAAATCATCTTTAGTAAAACCAGAAGATTGGAATGATTTGGCAACTCCAGCATATACAAATAGATATTGCAACATTTCAAATTAAATATTAACCTTATTTCTTAGTAATTTTAAGAAATAAGGTTTTATTATGAAATAAAATAAACTTGTTTTTATTTTACTTTGAATATATAATATTATTGTTATAAATTTAGATATTTATAAATTGGAGGTAAATATGTTAGAACTAAAAAATATATGTTTTACTCGTGAAGGTAAAAAAATATTAGATAATGTTAGTCTAACTTTAGATGAAGATAAATTTTATGTTATTACAGGACCTAATGGTAGTGGTAAATCTACTCTTGCTAAAATAATAATGGGTATTGAAAAACAAGATAGTGGAGAAATTTTATATAATAATGAAGATATAACTCATTTAAGTATAGATGAAAGAGCTAATTTAGGAATATCTTATTCATTTCAACAACCAGTTAAGTTTAAAGGAATAACTGTTTATGATTTAGTATGTCTTGCATCAAAAAAATTTTTAACTAAAGAAGATGTGTGTCAAATATTAACTAAAATAGGATTATGCACTAATGAATATATAAATAGAGAGGTAAATGATTCTTTATCTGGGGGAGAACTTAAAAGAATAGAAATAGCAAGTGTGTCTGTTCGTGATAGTAAACTTACTATATTTGATGAACCAGAAGCTGGCATTGATTTATGGAGTTTTGATAATTTAATTGAATTATTTAAAGATATTAGAAAGAATACTAATGGAAGTACAATAATAATATCACATCAAGAAAAGATATTTGATATAGCAGATAAAATAATATTATTAAAAAATGGAAAGATAGAAAAAATTGGAAACAAGGAAGATGTAATAGGTAGCTTTAATAATAAAAGAAAAAAGTGTTGTCATGAGGGGTGTATAAATAATGAATAATATAGATAATGAATTATTAAAAACAATTAGTGGTACATTTTCATATACTGGTGCTTATAATATAAGAAAAAATGGAGAATCTATTGATAGACAGACAACACCAAATATAGATATAGTATCAAAGAAAGATAAATCTGGTTTAGATATATATATCAAAGATAATACAACAAATGAATCATTAGATATTCCTGTATTAATAAGTAATGCTGGTATAAAAGATGTTGTATATAATGATTTTTTTATTGGAGATAATGTTGATATTACAATAGTTGCTGGGTGCGGTATTCATAGTGAATTAGAAGAAGATTCAGAGCATGATGGTATTCATAGATTTTATATTGGGAAGAATTCTTGTGTTAAATATATTGAAAAACACTATGCAGAAGGATTTGGACTTGGTAAAAAAATAATTAGTCCTGTTACTGAGATTTACATGAAAGATGGAAGTAGTATGGAAATGGAAACTTCTCAGATAAGGGGAATTGATGATGCGATTAGAACAACTAAAGCTAAACTTGATAATGATACAAAACTTGTTATAAATGAGAAAATAATGACTCATGAAAATCAAAAAGCAAAGACTGTATTTGAAGTTGTTTTAAATGGTAAAAATTCTAGTTCTAAAGTTACTTCTCGTAGTGTAGCAATAGATAAATCAAAACAGTATTTTATATCTAAAGTAACTGGAAATAATGAGTGTTTTGGTCATGTTGAATGTGATGCGATAGTAAAAGATAATGCTCGTGTTACATCTACACCAAAAATAGTTGCAAATAATATTAATGCATCTTTAGTTCATGAAGCAACTATTGGAAAGATTGCTAAGGAACAATTAGTTAAGTTAATGACTCTTGGTCTTTCAAAAGAAAGAGCAGAAGAAACAATTATTAATGGTTTTCTAAATTAAAAAAATATGATAAAATAATATATAACACTATATATTTAAATGAGGTGATAAAAGTTAATGCTTAAACTAGATAATATTACAAAAGTATATGAAGTAGGTGAAATGAAACAAGTGGCTCTTAACGGAGTTTCTTTATCGTTTAGAAAAAATGAATTTGCATCTATTTTAGGACCATCTGGAAGTGGTAAGACAACACTTTTAAACATTATTGGTGGTTTAGATAAATATACTAGTGGTGATTTAATAATAAACAATGTATCAACAAAGGAATATAAAGATTCTGATTGGGATTCATATAGAAATCATAAGATTGGTTTTGTATTTCAGAGTTACAATTTAATATCTCATCAAACAGTTTTGCAAAATGTTGTACTCGCACTAACATTATCTGGAATATCTAAAAAAGAAGGAATTGAGAGAGCAAAACAAGCTTTAATAGATGTCGGTCTTGAAGATCATATTTATAAAAGACCTAATCAATTATCCGGTGGTCAAATGCAAAGAGTTGCGATTGCAAGAGCTTTAGTAAATAATCCGGATATATTACTTGCTGATGAACCAACAGGAGCACTTGATTCAGAAACAAGTGTACAAATAATGAAGTTATTGAAAGATATTTCTAAAAATAAATTAGTCATTATGGTCACACATAATCCTTCACTAGCAGAGAAATATTCAAATAGAATTATTAATTTAATAGATGGGAAAATTATTTCTGATACAAATCCATATAAGGAAAAAAAGGAAAAGGAAGCAACTGGTTATATAAAAACCAAAAAAACTTTTATGTCATTTATAACTGCTCTTAGTTTATCTTTTAATAATCTAATGACTAAAAAAGGAAGAACTGTTTTAGTATCTGTAGCTGGTTCAATTGGAATAATTGGCATTGCATTAATAATGTCACTATCTAATGGATTTCAAAATTATATAGATAAAATACAAGAAGAAACTTTATCGTCATATCCACTTACTATAACTAGTGAAACAGCAGATATGACAAGTATGTTACTTTCTATGGTTAGTGGTGATTCAACTAATGATAATACTAATAAGGTTATCGAAAAACAATATGTATCATCTATGTTTTCAAATATAGCAACTAATGATTTAAGAAGTTTTAAATATCATTTAGAACAAAATGAAGATAAAATAAAAAATGATGTATCATCAATTAAATATTCTTATAGTATAGACCCTACTATTTACACAAAAGAAAAGAATGGTGATATTACTAAGGTAAATCCAAATACATTATTTACATCAATGTTTTCAAGCAATATAATGAGTAGTTATTCAAATTATTCAAGTATATTTAGTCAAATGACGGATGATATTGATGCATTAAATGAACAATTTGATGTACTTGCTGGCTCTTGGCCAAAAAAGTATAACGAACTAGTAATTGTATTATCAGAACCAAATGCTATTCCAGATTTGCTTGTATATTTTTTAGGTCTTAGAGATATGGATGAACTTACTGATACAATCACTAAACTGATGTCTGGTGAAGAAGTAAATTTAAATAACAAACCGCTTGAATTAACATATGATGAATTAATGGATATAGAATTAAAATTAATACATCCAAGTAATTTATATAAATACAATAGTAAATATGAAATATATGAAGATATGTCTGAAGACATAGATTATGTAAAAAAGCTATATGATAAAGCAACAAGGCTTAAAATAGTAGGAGTAGTTGCACCTAAAAAAGGTAGTACATCTATGATTCTTACTCAAGGTGTTGCTTATACAAAAGATTTAATTGATTATATAATAGAAGAATCCAAAAAAAGTGAAATAGTTAAGAAACAACTTAATAATAAGGACATTGATGTTTTTTCAAATTTAAGATTTGATGAAGAAAAAGAAAAAGATACTCTTAATTTTGAAGATATGATTAGTGTCGATGAGGATATGTTAAAAAGTGCATTTAATATTAATATTGATAGTAAAACACTTGAAAATAAAACTAAATCATATATGCAAAACATTCAAAATAGTATAACTACTAATACTAATCCTGCTTATGAAAATTTGAAATTAACATTAGAAACTCTTGCTAAGAATATACTTAATAATTATATTGAAAATCCAAAGGAAACATTTACTCATCCATTAGATTCAAGTGTAATTTTACCTCTTATTCATATTAATATCGTAGATAGTTATGTTAGTGAATATATGAGTAGTGATAAAGCAACAGCGTTAATTAAAAGTTTAGAGAGTAAATATGTGATTCCATCAAGTGTATATAATGAAACTTTTTCTGCGATGTTATCAAGTATGATAAAGGGATATATAACATCTTATAATGAATTGGATTCATCACAAACAACAGATAATGATAATATGGGTGCTTTAATTACCAGTGAATCAGTTGATATAACTGTAAGCAATTTTATGTCACAATCTGCAGTTTTAGGAGTGCTAGATAATTTATCTTCTAAAATGACTGAGGCCGTAATGCAAAAAACTATACTTACTGATGTTGGTAATTTAACACAAGAAATAATAAATAGTTTTTCAAATGCATTTGATGTAGATCCGGATAAAATATCTAAAGCATTTAAATTCGATTTAAGTGAGTCTGAACTAAGAAGAATAATGGAAGCAATGATGAATACTGAAGAGAAGAATACTCAAAAGTCAAATTTAATAAAACTTGGATATCAGGATAAAGATGATCCTACATCAATATCAGTATATTTTAAGAGTTTTGATTCTAAAGAAAATTTTATTGATTTTATAGATAAATATAATGATAATGCAACTAAAAATAATGAAGAAGATAAAGTACTTAGATATACAGATATTACTGGAATACTTATGGGTTCTGTTAAAAAGGTAATTAATAGTATTAGTTATGTACTTATTGCATTTGTTTCAATATCTCTTGTAGTGTCTTCAATAATGATTGGAATTATTACATATATATCTGTATTTGAAAGAACAAAAGAGATTGGTATATTAAGAGCAATTGGTGCTTCTAAAAGAAATATTTCTTCTATATTTAATGCAGAAACATTTATTATAGGTTTGTTATCTGGATTATTTGGAGTTGGTGTAACATTATCATTAATACCAATAATAAATCTTATAATTCATTCTCTTACTGGTAATTATAATATAAATGCTTCTCTTCCACTTTTGGGTGGTATAGTTCTTATAATACTTAGTGTAATATTAACTTTAATTGGTGGTATTATTCCGTCAAAAGCAGCTTCTAAAAAAGATCCTGTTATTGCGCTTAGAACAGAATAGATTTTAATAATAAGTAAAACTTCATTAATTTGAAGTTTTTTCTTACATAATAAAATGTTAAATTAAATTAAATAACTAAACTATTAGTTTTTATTGTGTTATAATTATTTATATGGAAAGTAGTATGAGTAAAATTAGTATTAAATCTAAGAGTATTATTAAAAATAATAGTCTTTTGTTTGCTGCTTTTGAAAATAGATTAATAGCAAGATTAGTTCATATATTTGAAAAATATAAAATACCAATAAATCAGAAAATACTTAAAAAAAATATAGAAGAGAATTTAATTAATACATTAAATAGTTATAATGAAGATATTATTGATAAATATGAAGTACTTATTGGTAAATATGAAAAAATAATTATTGAATATGTAAAGAATCATACTGATACTAAAATAATAAAAGAAGCGACAATGAATTTTATAAAGAAAATAGCTGATAAGAATAGTAGTTTTGTGAATAAAAATATTTCTAATAATTTTATTGAATATATTAATTCTATTATATATGTTTATGATAATCATGAGTTGAATAAAGAAATAATTAATAGAATAAATACTGATATAAATGATATAATAGATGAGTTTAATAGAAATAATTATAATTATGTTATTGAATCAGTAAATATAGTTATTAAAGGAATTATTAGTAGTATGTAGGAGGGTAAAATGAATGATATTTACAAAAGAGTAAAAGAATTTAAAAACAGATTCCCATTAACAATGGCGTTTAGATTAGTAAAACATACAAAAGTTTTAGAAAGTCATTTAAATCCAGGAGAAGAAATAAAATATATTTTTTGTGGTCAAAAGAATTATAATTCTTATATGCTTTGTAATACATGTGTAGTAGCACTTACAGATAGAAGAATATTAATTGCTCAAAAAAGATTACTATGGGGATATTTTTTAACTATGATAACACCAGATATGTATAATGATTTAAAAGTAACAAAAGGCTTAATTTGGAGTAATATTGAAATAGATACAATTAAAGAAACAGTATATATTTCAAATTTAGATCCAAAAGCAGCTAAAGAAATTGAATCAGAAATTACTGAATTTATGATGAAAGAGAAAAAGAAATATGGTAAAAAAAATAATTAGTTTTATATTATTTTTTTTGATTAGTATAAATTTTGTTAATGCAACTGAGGTTGATGTAATTAGTGAAAAATATATATTATATAATATGAATGAGGGTGTTATCTTAGATGAGAAAGATGCATATAGTGAAACTTATATTGCTAGTTTGACTAAGATAATGTCTGTGATAGTTGCACTTGAGAATATTGATGATTATGAAAAAAAAGTAACTATTACAAGTGATATGCTTAAAGATATTGATTGGGATGTTGCAGTGACTGGTTTTAGTATTAATCAAGAAGTCACTTATAATGATTTATTATATGGAGCAATATTATCTAGTGGAGCAGATTCTATTAATGCGCTTGGATATTCTATAGCGGGAAACATGGATGAATTTGTTAAATTAATGAATAATAAGGTTAAAGAATTAGGTCTTAAAAATACTAAGTTTGCTAATGCTATTGGTTTGTATGATGAAAATAATTATAGTAGTGCATATGATGTTGCTCAAATATTAATCTATTCATTAAAGAATAAAAAATTTAAAGAAATATTTGAAACTAAAGAATATAAATTAAGTAGTGGTAAAGATATAAAAAGTACTTTATACTATTATAATAAGAATAGTGATATAAATGTTGAATATATAAAAGGAGCAAAAACAGGTTATATTAATGCTTCTGGTTATTGTCTTGCATCAACAGCAACAATAAATAATGTAGATTATTTACTTGTAACATTAAATGCAAGAGGTTCTACACAAAATAATCACATTTTAGATAGTACAAAAATATATGATTATTTTTCAAGTAATTATAGTTATCAAAATATAGTTAGTAGGGATGATATTGTTGTTAATCTTAACACTAAATATGCAAAAGAAAAAAATATCAATATTAAGTCTGGAGTAAATATAGATAAATATTTAAAAAATGGATTTGATAAAACTAAATTGAAGTATGAATATAATGGTATTTCTAAAATTGATGCAACTACTAAGATTGGCACTAAAATAGGAACTATTAAAGTAATATATAATGATGAAGTATTAGATGAATTTGATTTACTATTTAATGAAAAATTAACTTTAAGCGTTTTAGGAATTATGTATAAAAATAATTTTTTAATTATTGCTTGTATTTTATTAATAATATTATTTAGTTTACCTAGTAAAAAGAAGCGTAAAAGAAAATAAACGCTTCTTTATTTTATTTATATAAAAATGTAAATATAAAATATTTTAAAAAAGATTTACATATTATTTACATATATTATTGATTTGATTTGCTCAAATGTTTATAATGAGTATGAAGGTAGTAAGCGTAAGACGTGATGATTACTAAGTGAAGGAGGGTTGTATGAAAAACGTTGACGAGAAGAGCAGCAAAACATCTAATATTACTAAGAAAACTAATCATAAAAATACTCAAAATAAAGCAAAAGATGTTGAAGCTGTTAAACCAGAAAAAATTGTACAAGATGAAGGCGTGCGTGTAAAAGAAATTAAAGTTACGACTATTGATGATGATTTTTTAGAAGAGGATGAAGATAAAAAACTTATAGTAGTAATCGCAATAGCAATTTTAATTATTATGGCTACTATTGTTGGTCTTTTAGTAGGTTGTGAAAAGAAAGAACTAGAGGAACCAGAAAAGCCAAATGATGATGTAGTTTTACCAATAGAGGATGATACTACAGAGGAAGAAGAGCCAAAAGAAATTGTTAAAAAAGTAACAGTAAAGACAGAAGATAAGGAAGAACCAACAACTACAATTAATTATTATAGTGTTAAATTTATGTTAATGGATGGTACTTTTAAATACTTAGAAGTAGAAGAAAATTCATTAATTAGTAAATTTGTACCAACTGGATATAATTATTGTACATATTATTCTGATAAAGAATTAACTAGTGAGTTTAATTTTAAAAATAGAATTAATGAAGATACAATTATTTATACAGTGTGTTCAGCAGATAATTATACTATAGAATATAATGTTGATACTACTAATCCAACTTTATATAATTCTAGTTTAGGAACTATTGTTTTAGATGATGCAATAAGTTTAGAACAATTACCATTTTTAGGTTGGTATTTAGATAGTGAATTTACTAGTGAAGAAGTAAGTGAATTATCTACTAAATTACTTGAATATGCAGATGAGAATAAAGTTATTAAATTATATGCTAAATTTGGTATATTAAATATTTCATATTATAACCAAGATGAAGAGTTATTATTAACAGATGAATATTTTGGCTCATATACAATAAATGAAGAAGTAAGAGGAGCATGTAGTGAAAGTAATTTCTTAGGATGGTCTACTAATAAAGATAGCAAAGTAATTAATTATAAAGGTGGAGAAAGCATTAATAAATTAAGAGAAGACTTAAATTTATATCCTGTTTGTGGAAGTGCAACTGTAATTTATACAAGCGAAGGAAATTCTGTAAGTGTTGGTTATACTACAGAAGACTTAATTGAGTACAATTTACCACAACCAAGTGAAGTAGAAATTGATACTCCAACTTATGTGATTCCAGTTGAAGAAGCAACAGATAGTAGTAAAAAAGTAGTTCCAGATGAGGCTATTGAAATACTTGAAAATGAAATTAAACTTCAAGATGCTAAAGATAAAGCAGGAAGTAATTATATACCTGAAGTTGGAGATTATGTTGAAGAGCATAATAAAGTTTTCGTAGGATGGGTTGAGAAAGAAGAAACATTAGAAGAAATTATTGATGATAATGTAATAGAAGATGGAGTAATCACAGAAGAGCCTATTATTCCTGATGTAGAAGTATTACCGGATGATTATGTTCCAGAAGATAATAAAACAACAGAATTAGAAGCTATATGGAGAGAACAAACAGAAGAAGAATTATTATCAGGAGAATATGACTCAGAGGAAATAGAAACTGAAGAACCTGATTTAGAAAATCAAGATTCAATTGAAGTAATTCCAGAATTATAAAAAGCACTAAAAAGTGCTTTTTATCTATGAAAAAATATATATTAATGATAAAATAATGTTGAGGTAATTATGGAAATACAACTAGGAAATAAAATATTTAATGTATATATAGTTAGAAAGAATAATAAGAATATGTATCTTAGAGTTAAAGAGGATGGAATACATATTTCTTGTAATTATTTTGTTACTAAATCAATGATAACTTCTTTTATAAAGAGTAATGAAGATGCAATTATTGAAGCAAGTAATAGATTAGAAGTTAAATCTAAAAAGAAAGAAGAGTTTTATTATCTTGGTAATAAATATGATGTTATAATATTAAATACTGTTTCAAAAATTGAGTTTTCAAATGATAAAGTATTTGTAAAAAATAAAACTTATTTAGATACTTTTTTAAAAAATGAAGCTAAAAGAATATTTAATGATAGAGTAGAAGTATGTTATAATTTATTTGAAGAAAGAATTCCTTATCCTGATATATTAATTGGCAAGATGACTAGAAAATGGGGATATTGTAATAAAGCAAAAAAACTTATAAAACTTAATTTTGAACTTATAAAATATAGTATTAATGAAATTGATTATGTTATTATACATGAACTATGTCATTTTCTTGAATTTAATCATTCTAAAAAGTTCTGGTATTATGTAAAAAAATATAAACCTGATTATAAAGAAGCACAAAAAGTACTTAAGGAGGAGTAAAATGTTAATTACATCTAAAGATAATAGTAGAATAAAAGAAATAAGAAAATTATTAAATAAAAAGTATTCTATAGAAAAAGGATTATTTGTAATTGAAGGAGAAAATTTAGTTGAAGAGGCTATTAAAAGTAATTTATTAGTTGAATTATATGTACTTGATGGAACTTCTTGTAAATATAATTTTAAGTACGATAATATAACTTTAGATGTGATGAAAAGTATCAGTGATTTAAAAAGTACTCCTAGATTAATTGGAGTATCAAAATATATTAATAAAAATAATTTAGGTAATAAGATTGTTTTATTAGATGGTGTGCAAGATCCAGGAAATGCTGGTACAATTATAAGAAATTGTGTTGCTTTTGGAGTAGATACTATAGTATTTTCTAAAGATAGTGTTAGTCCATATAATGAAAAAGTATTAAGAAGTACTGGTGGAATGATATATAATATTAATATTATTATTGATGAAATAGAAAATATAGTAAAGAAAATAAAAGAAAAAAATATTAAACTAATTGGAACTTCACTTTCTTTATCAAAAGAATTAGAACAAATAGAAAAGTCTGAAGAGTATGCTATAATATTTGGTAATGAAGGTAATGGTGTTAGTAAGAAAATATTAGATTTATGTGATGATATAGTAAGAATAGATATGGAAAATAAGTGTGAAAGTTTAAATGTTGGAGTATCTAGTGGAATAATTCTATATTATATGTATAAGAGGTAATTTATGGTATATATTAAAATTGGTAAGATTGTTAATACTCATGCTCTTAAGGGAGAGGTAAGATTAATAAGTAATTTTGAATATAAAGATAGGGTATTTAAAGTAGGAAATATATTATATGTAGGGCAGTTAAAAACTCCACTTGAAATAGAAAGTTATAGGGTTCATAAGCAATTTGATATGGTTAAATTTGTTGGAATAGATTATATTAATGATGTATTAAAATATAAAGGAAGTAATGTTTATTTTAATGAAGATGATTTAAATTTAAATGATAATGAATTATTAAATAGTGACTTTCCTTTAATGGAGTTATATAATGACAAGTCTTATGTTGGTAAGATAGAGGAATATAGATGTGATAATGGAAATGAAATGATAAGGGTTAATGGTAAATATATTCCTTATAATAAAGATTTTATTGAAAGAATAGATAAAGCAAATAAAAAAATATATATGCATGATATAGGGGTGTTTTTATGAGAATAGATATATTAACTTTATTTCCTGGTATGTTTGATGGTTTTAAAACAGAAAGTATTATAAAAAGAGCTATAGAAAAAGAAAAAGTACAAATAAATATTATTGATATACGAAAGTATACACCATATAAAAACAATCAGGTTGATGATTATCAATATGGTGGTGGTGGTGGGATGATATTGATGTGTGAACCTGTATTTAATGCAGTTGAGAGTATTAAAACAGAAGAATCACATATTATATTATTAAGTCCAAGAGGAAAAACATTTAATCAAAGTAAAGCATATGAACTTACAAATAAGAAACATTTAATAATTATATGTGGTCATTATGAGGGGTTTGATGAGAGAATATATTCTTTATGTGATGAAGTAATATCCATTGGTAATTTTATATTGACCGGTGGAGAATTACCTGCGATGATGATAAGTGATGCGGTTATTAGATTATTAGATGGAGTAATAAGCCAAACAAGTTTAGCTTATGAAAGTTTTAATGATAATTTACTTGATTATCCTGTATATACAAAGCCAAGAGAATTTAGAGGCATGAATGTACCAGATGTATTATTAAGTGGTAATCATAAATTAATAAATGAATATAGAGATAGTGAAAGAAAAAGAATAACTAAGGAATATAGAGATGATTTATTATAAGGTGGGTTATATATGAAATTTAAATTGGAAAAGATTAAAGATAATATGAAATTGTCTTATTACAAAGTTAATATTAGTGGTCTAAAAGTACAACCAATAAATAAGGTATCAGGTCAAAGTATTAAAGCAAATGAAATTACAATAGTTGATAATAGTCTTATAAATTCATATATTAAGCAAAGAATAAATAAAAAGATGAATAAAATAGTTGATTTTATGGTTAATATTATTAATGATAATGATAGTGATGATGATAGTGGTATGGTTCTTGATGAAGTGAATAGGTTGAAAGGTATTATTGAAAAAAAATATAAAGAGTTTTTAGTTATTAGTGATTATAGAAATTATATGAATAAGCTTAATATTATTGAAGAAGAGTTTCAAAGAAATTATAGACAAAAGATGTATATGAATTATTTAAGTGGAAGTTATTATGAAGAAGAATTAAGTAGTGGTAGATCAAGATAAATAAAAGGAGAAAAATCATTATGGATGTGTTTAGTGATGAATATTTAAATTGGATAGAAAAAATTACTATTAAAAAAGGATCAATAAATGATAGAGAAAATGATGATTTTGCTCCTTTTTTAAAAGACTTTTATTATAGGATACATGATTATTATGAAGAAAATTATGTGTTTAGTATTGATTCTTCATGCAATATCTTTAGCTTTAATTATAATGGAAGATGTTACCTTATAGGTGAAACATATGATAGTGATAATGATTCATTTATTTATAGTCTGACACAAATGCATATTATAGGTGAAATGGATCATAATTATGATATAGAAAGTATAAGAAATAATATAGTACCATCTTATCAATTAGAATTGAAAAATAGGCTGAATATGATTAAAAGTTGTATTAATGATTTACAAAATATGGGAGTTCCTTTAATGAAAGTTTATGGTGAAACATATAGTTATGTTCTAAAATTAATGAAAAGAGATAATAATTAGTTTTCTTATATAGCTTAAATATAATATTTTTATGAAAAAAAATTAATTTTTTTAGTAAAAAAGTGTTGCAAAATAGTATAAAATGTTATACAATGATGAAGAAAGCCGAAAGAAAGGCTTAAAATGGGCTTGTAGCTCAGTTGGTTAGAGCGTTCGTCTGATAAGCGAAAGGTCGATGGTTCAAGTCCATTCAGGCCCACCATTATTAATGGCCCGTTGGTGAAACGGTTAACACACACGCCTTTCACGCGTGCATTTATGGGTTCAAATCCCGTACGGGTCACCATTTTAATTATAATATCTCGATTGCGAGATTTTTAATCCTCTAAAAGGGATTATTTTTTTTACAATAAATTATGTTTATTATTCTAGCTAGACATTGAAAAAAAATAATAATTATAGTATTATATTATTTAGAATAGGAGAGGTTGGTATATGTTTACAACATCAAATAAAGTTGTAACAATTATTATCATAGTGTGGGCACTTACACTTGGTAGATCACTAATTATCATGTGTGGTGGTAATAAATTATTTGATAAAGCGCTAAAAGGTGGAAAAACTGCTTTTGTTCCAATTATCAACTTATTTGTTATGCTTGAAATTGCTGATATATCAACATTCCTTGGAATACTTTTATTCATTCCTATAGTTAATATAATTATATTATTATTAATGTCTTATAAAATAGGTAAAGTTTTTGAAAAGTCTTCAAGTTTTACATTAGGACTAATGTTTTTACCATTTATATTTTATCCTATATTATTTAAAAGTGATTTAAAATATAAATATAGAGATGAGAATTATTTTCTTGCATTAGATAGTGCAAGAGCAGATAGTATCAATCTTATGACTGAAGATGAGGTACAAAAACTAAATAATTATGAAGCACCACCAGAACCACAAGTTGACTCAATATTTAAAAGTCAAATTGATATGATTGATCCAGTTGCGACTTATAAGGCAAATAAAATAGATAATGAAACACTTGATAAAATGGATAAGTTAGATTTTAATGATAATACTTTTGCTCCGATTGAAAGAGTTGAGCAAGATAATCCTATATATCAAAATACTTCTACTACACAAAATGAAGAAGTGAAATCTAGTAATATGTTTACAAGTGAGCTTGAGAAAGAGGATGAAGTTGAATTTATTGACTTGTAAAGTGTAAAGTAATGTTTACACTTTTTATTTTATTTTGTATAATATTTATGAAGAATTAGGTGATGTTAATGACGGATTATAATGAGAAATCTATAAAAATATTAGAAGGATTAGATGCGGTTAGAAAAAGACCGGGTATGTATATTGGCTCTACTGATAAAAGAGGTCTTCATCATTTAGTGTGGGAAATTGTAGATAACTCTATTGATGAAGCAATAAATGGTTATGGTAATAAGATATCTGTTACATTAACAAAACAAGGTAGTGTAATAGTACAAGATCATGGTCGTGGAGTACCAACAGGTAAACACTCATCTGGAAAGTCCACTCCTGAGGTTATATATACAGTATTACATGCTGGTGGTAAGTTTGAAAATTCAGGATATAAAGTATCTGGTGGTCTTCATGGTGTTGGTTCATCTGTTGTAAATGCATTATCAGAATGGATGAAAGTAACTATTTGTAGAGATGGAAAAATTCACGAAATTAAATTTAAAAATGGTGGTCATGTTGAAAGTCCATTAAAACAAATAGGAGTCTCTCGTGAAACAGGTACTACTGTTGAATTTTATCCAGATAGAGAAATATTTGGTAATGCTAGATTTAGTTATACGACAATATGTGAGAGAATGCAAGAAAGCGCTTTTCTAATAAATGGACTTACTATGGAAGTTATTGATGAAGAAGATGATAAAAAAAGTGTATTTTGTTATGAAAATGGTCTTGTATCTTTTGTTGAATATATTAATGAAAATAAAGAAATATTAACTAAAGTTATTAGTTTTAGTGGGGAGAAAAATGGTATTGTTGTAGATATCGCAATGCAATATAATACAGATTATAATGAAAATATTATGTCTTTTGTTAATAATGTAAAAACTAGTGATGGCGGTACACATGAAGTAGGATTTAAAACCGCTTTAACAAAAGTATTTAATGAGTATATAAAAGAATTTAATTTATTAAAAGGAAAAGATAGCATTGATGGTAGTGATGCTAGAGAGGGAATAAGTGCAGTAATTAGTCTTAAAATACCTGAGAGTCTACTTCAATTTGAAGGTCAAACAAAAGGTAAACTTGGAACTCCTCAAGCAAAGACAGTTGTTGAAAATATTGTTTATGATAAACTTTCATATTTCTTAAAAGAAAATAAAGATACAGCTACTTTAATAATGGACAAAGTATTAAAGAGTAAACTTGCTCGTGAAGCAGCTAGAAAAGCAAGAGCAGAAGCAAGAGATGGAAAAAATAAATCAAAATTAGAAAAAAATCTTTCTGGAAAATTAGCTCCAGCTCAAGGAAAAAATCCAAAAATAAATGAATTATTTTTAGTTGAGGGAGACTCAGCAGGTGGTTCTGCTAAGGGTGGAAGAGATAGAAAATTTCAAGCAATATTACCCCTTCGTGGTAAAGTATTAAATACTAGTAAAGCTAGTGTTGAAGAAGTATATAAAAATGAAGAATTAAATACTATGATTTATACTATTGGAGCTGGTGTTGGTTCTAATTTTGATATTAATGAATCTAATTATGATAAAGTAATTATAATGACAGATGCTGATGTTGATGGAGCACATATTCAAATATTACTATTAACTTTTTTCTATCATTATATGAGACCATTAATTGAAAATGGAAAACTATTTATAGCATTACCTCCACTTTATAAAATAGAATATGGTAAGAAAAGATATTATGCATATAGTGATGATGAGTTAAACGATATAAAAGCTCAAAATTCAGGTAAATGTTCTATTCAAAGATATAAAGGTTTAGGTGAAATGAATGCTGAGCAGTTATGGGAAACTACAATGAATCCTGAAACTAGAAGTTTAATTAGAGTAAACATAAATGATGCAGTGCTTGCTGAAAAAAGAGTAAGCGTGCTTATGGGAGATAAAGTTGATCCAAGAAAAGAATGGATTGATGAAAATGTTGAGTTTACTATGGAAGATGATTATAGGAATTAGTAGGTGAGTTATGAACAATGATATATTAAAAAGGATACAAGATTATGCTCTCGAAGAAATAATGGGTGATAGATTTGGTAAGTATGCTAAAGAAATAATTTTAGATAGAGCAATACCAGATGTTAGAGATGGATTAAAGCCTGTTCAAAGAAGAATCCTTTATGCAATGTATAAAGCAGGAAACACATGGGATAAAGGATATATTAAATGTGCAGCTACTGTTGGAGATGTACTTGGTAAATTTCATCCACATGGGGATTCTTCAGTTTATGATGCGATGGTTAGAATGTCTCAATGGTGGAAACAAAATACAATACTTGTAGATATTCAAGGTAATAATGGATCTATGGATGGAGATTCTGCCGCCGCTTATCGTTATACAGAAGCAAGACTTGCTAAAATCAGTGGTGAATTATTAGGAGACTTAGATAAAGAAACAGTTAAATGGGCACCTAATTTTGATGATAGATTTTTAGAGCCAACAGTTTTACCTGCTAAATTTCCAAATCTTCTAGTTAATGGTTCAAGTGGTATATCTGCAGGATATGCAACAAATATTCCACCGCATAACTTAGGAGAAGTAATAGATGCAACTATTAAAAGAATAGATAGTCCTAATTGTAGACTTGAAACTATTTTAGAAATAGTTAAGGGTCCAGATTTTCCAACAGGTGGTATAGTAGAAGGCAAAAAAGGAATAATAGATGCATTTACTACCGGCCGTGGTAAAGTAATTGTTAAAAGTAAAACTGAATTTAAAAAAGAAAAAGGAAAAGAACAAATTATAGTTCATGAAATACCTTTTGAAGTAAATAAAGCATTACTTGTACAAAAAATAGATGCTCTTAGAATAGATAAAAAAATAGAAGGTATTGCTGAGGTAAGAGATGAGACTGATAGAGAAGGCTTAAGAATAGCAATTGATCTTAAAGCTGGAGCAAATAAAGAATTAATTTTAAATTATTTACTTAAAAATACTGATTTACAAGTATCATATAACTATAATATGGTTACTATTGTAAATAGAACTCCAAAGACATTAGGAATTATACCAATATTAGATGCTTATATTGCACATTTAAAAGAGGTAATAATTAATAGAACAACATTTGAACTTTCTGCATATAAAAAAGAATATAATATAGTATCAGGTTTAATAAAAGCTATATCAATATTAGATGAAGTTATTTCAACAATTAGAGCAAGTAAAAATAAATCAGATGCTAAAGTTAATTTAGTAGAAAAATATCAATTTACTTTAGAACAAGCAGAAGCAATCGTAACATTACAATTATATAAATTAACTAATACTGACATTGTAGTTTTAGAAGAGAGAAGTGAATCTTTAAAAGAATTAATCAAAGAATGTGAAAAAATATTAAGTAGTGAAGATGAACTTAAGAATGTTATGAAAAGTGAACTTCGTGATATTAAAAAGAAATATGCAGAACCTAGAAAAACAGAAATTAAAGATGAAATAAGTGAAATCATAATAGATGAATTAGATATGGTTAGTAAGGATGATTTTGTTGTATGTATATCTAGTGCTGGTTATGTTAAAAAACATTCTCTTAAAGTAATGAGTTCAAATGAAAATGAATATCCTATTGTTAAAGAAGGAGATTATATTGAAGGGTTCTATAAAGTTAATAATATAGATACAATACTTTTATTTACTAATCTAGGAAATTATTTATATTTACCAGTAAGAGAAATAAGTGAAACTAAATTTAAAGATGTAGGAACTCATATTTCAAGTTTAATTAAGGTTAGTGATGGTGAAAAGATTGTTCAATCTATTGCTGTTAATAAATTTGATGATTCAATTATTACTGCATTTACTAAAAATGGTATGGTTAAAAGAATGACTTTAAGTTCATTTGAAGTAAGTCGTTATACTAAACCGATAATGATGTTTAAATTAAAAGATGAAGATGAATTAATTTCTGTTAGTAGATATCAAGGTAAAAATGCTTTAGTAGTAACTAACGATGGATATGCTCTTAAATATAGTGTAGAAGAAATACCAGTTGTTGGTATTAGAGCAAGTGGTGTAAAAGCAATTAAATTAAATGCAAAAGCAAGTGTTGTAAATGGATTTGTTATTAATGATAATAAAGAATATGTTACTATATTTACTGATAAAAATACTGCTAAGAGAATGAAGTGTGATGATATAGAGGTATCTACTAGAGCAAAAAAAGGAATGCTTATAATTAAAAGCCCTAAATCCAAAACATATAGCATAATAAAAGCATTTAATACAAGTAGTAAGAGTATATTTGGAATAATAGATGGAGTTATTGGATACTTAAAATCAAGTGATATTAATATTCTTGATAAAGCAAGTACTGGTAGTACATTTACTAAAAAGAATGTTGATAATATATTTGTACTTTCTAAGTTAATTGATACTACTAATCAAAAAAGTGAAATAGTTGAATTAAAAGAAAAAACTATTAGTGAAGAGAGTTCTCAAGAAGATGAAAAAATAAATAAAACATCTAAAAAAGAGGAAAAGAAAGAAATTAAACAAGAAAGACAATTAACTATGAGTGATTTTTTTGAAGAATTTAAACTGTAAAAAAAGCGTTTCAAAATTGAAACCTTTTTTTTGTTATGTTAAAATACAAAGGGAAGATGATAATATGAATAAAAAGATATATATTTTATTAATAGGTATAATAATTATGTTTAACTCTATAATTGTAAAAGCTGATGTAACAGCTCCTTTAATTGATGTTAATTATAATAATGTTTATAAAGGTGATGTATTAGATTTAAAGATTGGGTTTGATTATAAATGGTTTGATGGAATAGTTAAACATGATGAAAATTATGACTACATAGAGGGTGAAGAGTATTCTTATAAAGCACAAGAATTTGCTATAAAATATGATCCTTTAATATTTGATATTAATCTTGATAGTATGATTTTTGAAGATGAAGATTATTATTTTATTGATTATGATGAATATAATGATGGTAGTAATACATTTATAATTTTTAATTTAGATATTAAAAGAGATTTTCATGATGCAGATTATGATGGATCATATGATGGTAAAATTGATGATTTAGTTTTTTCAAATATAAAATTGAAAGTAAAAGATGATGTAGAATTAGGTAAATATTTTATAGAAACGGGTTATTATAATTTAGATGAGAAAGAATTATTTCATAATGAAAAATATCCAATAACAATAATAAATCATGAAGAAAATGAGAACACTATTTCTAATATATCTTTTTATACTTATATGTTTGAACCTAAGGAATCAGAAAAATATATATTAAATATTGAACCTAATAAATATAATTATGAAATACGATTATTTAAAAAAAATAATAATTTAGATATTTACACAAAGTGTAATAGTAAATGCAAAATAAGTGGTATAGGGTCAGACTTTTATAATTTAATAGAAGAAGTTAAATTAGATGATAATAATGAATATATTAATTATATTATAGATGTGGAATATGAGGATGGAACAAAAGAAAAATATATAATACATGATTATTATTCTAGGTCAACATTATATTCTTGTCCATGGACTAATGATTTACATTCAGAAGCAATTGTTATAATAGGTCATTCATCATATGCAAGTCAAATAAGTAATTATGTAGAAAAGTTTAATCAATATATAAGTAATACATATTTATTGCCTGTTAATTATTATGAATTTGATACATTGAATGATGTTGATAGAGAAATAATTTTATTATTAAAAGAGGGTATAGATGTATCAACAAAACCATATATAGCTTATTTAGAAGAAAAAAAAATTGTTTATGAATATTCTGATTTTATTAATAATGATAGTGACTTTGAATTAATTGTAAATAAGGGAAATAATAATTCTCAAAATCAAGAGAATAATGAACAAGAAGAAGATAATAATACAAAAGAAGAAAAAAATACAATATATGATTTTATTTCAAAAAATCTTAAATCAATTATAATAACAAGTATACTTTTAATATTAATACTTATTATAATTATAATTTCAATAAAAAATAAAAAATTAAAAAATAAGTTAAAGCAAAATAATTCTAATAATAAAACTATAGAAGAGTCATCAAATAATATAGTTCAACCTCAAGAAGAACAATTAAAAAAAACAAATGAAAATACTTAGGAAGAAAAATCCTAAGTTTTTTATTGACTAAGATAAATAATTATGATAATATTAATTACGAATTGAAATGGCGGAATTGGTGAAGTGGTTAACACGGCGGATTGTGGTCCCGTTATGCAAGGGTTCGATTCCCTTATTCCGCCCCATATGAAATGATCTCGAATTTTTTCGAGTTTTATAGAAAGCTAATCTGTTTTGATTAGTTTTTTAATTATAAATACTTTTACATTATAATATATAAAGTTAATTGAGGTGATTATAATGAAGATTTCTACTAAAGGAAGATATGCTTGAGGATTATGGTAGATATAGTTAAAAATAGTAATGATGATTTTGTATCAATTAGTAGCATTTCAGAAAGACAAAATATTTAAGAAATTGATACTATATACATTTATTTTACATATTTTTTTGATAAATTTTTATGTATTTGTTATCATTTTTAGTGTAAGAGAGGTAATTATGAAAGAAGAACTAATAGAACTAAGAAATAAAATTATCGGATTAAAAAAAGAGCCAACTGGTTATCCTAGTATTGATAAGACTCATGAAGAAGGGTATTCTTATTTTAAGCTTCATCCAATTATACCAAATCTAAGTATAGCTAATGCAGTTGATTTAATAAATTTGTTTAATGGAAATCAAGATGCTGTTGATAGTATATATTTATCAGTAAACTATAGAGAACTACAAAAGAATAGTGATATTCTTGCTAAATCCTTTAAAGAATTAGGAGTAAGAGCAGGTGATATAGTAACTGTTTGTATGGATAATACATATCAAGCAATATTAGTTTTTTTAGCAGCCAATAAAATAGGAGCGATTACTACATTTTTAAATTATAGGGAATCTAAACATGAAATTAAAAATTATTTAAATTTATTTGAGTCACCTATATTAGTTAATTTTAATAAAGATAGTGAATATAACGAAGAAATAAAAAGGGATACTAAAGTTAGAAATATTATTACATTAGATGAGAAAGATTTATATACTAAAGATTTTAATGAAAAAGATAATACTAAATTATATGGTTATAGTGACTTTATTACATTTAATGATTTAGGAATAATATCTAGTTTTCAAAAAGGTCCAATTAATAAATTATATGGAAAAAATCGTGATGCTTTATTGTTATATACTAGTGGATCTAGTGGTAATCCTAAAACAGTAGTATTAACAAATGAAAATGTTCTTGCTAATGGCATATATTGTAAATCAACAATTAATTTACCACAAGATAAAAATGAGAGATGTCTATCATTTGTTCCTTTTAAATATCCATATGGTTTTGCTACATCTGTGCTTTTAACCTTTCTTTGTGGAAGAACTGTTGTAGTTTTACCAGAGGGGTTAACTAGAGAAAATGCTAAAGATGCATTAAAAAATATTAATTATTATTATGGAAGTCCTGCTTTAGTAGATGTACTTAAAAATACTGTTCCTGATGATGTTGATTTATCAAGTGGTCATACTTTTGTTACAGGAGGAGATTTTTGGACTGAAAAAACAGAAAAGACAGCTAACGAGTTTTTTAAAAAACATAATAATGATAGAATGATTTATTGTAATGGCGCTGGTAACGCAGAAACAGTAGCAACCTGGTCTAGTTCTGTTGGAACGCCAATAAAAAAAGGTACAGTTGGTAAAATACTTGTGGGAAGTGATCCTATTGTTGTTGATAGTGATACTATGCAAGAAGTAAAATATGGTGAAGAAGGAACCTTATTAATATCTGGTAAACATGTATTTAGAGAGTATTATAATAATCCAGAGTTAACTAATAAAGAAATAGTAAATATTAATGGAAAAAGATATTATAATACAAGAACAATAGGTTCTTTAGATGAAGATAGATATTTTAAATTAACAGGTAGGGAATCAAGATTCTATATACTAAATGATGGTAATAAAGTGTATTGTGAAAAAATACAAAATTTTATATCACTAATTGATGTAGTAGAATCATGCGTTGTTGTACCAAAGCCAAATGATGAAACAAGATTTTCTGGTAAAGCATATATTGTATTAAAGAATGGAATAGATGCAAGTGATGAAGTTAAAAAATATATTATTGATGAGTGTAGTAAAGAATATATTCTTCAAAATGGAGAAAAAAAGAGTATTGCATCATTTGAAATCCCATCGGATATAGAATTTGTTGATAAGATACAACTTACTGATGCAGATAAAATTGACTATTTATTTTATGAAAATGAAGCTAACAATGAATACGAAAAAGAAAAAAGTAAATCTTTAAAATTAAAAAAATAAGATTTAATTTTTCTTTTTTTATTTCATTTTTCTTGAATAAAATGTCTAATTTTGATATTATTATATAAATGATAAAGAGGTGGAAGAAATGAATTTTACAATGGTATTAGTTTTTTGTTTAATATTATCAGCAATATTAGTTGTTTCATTCTTTGCAAGAAAACAAATATCATCTGATGAAACTAATATTTATTCAAAATTACTAATAATAAATATGATTGGTATTATTCTTGAATTATCATTTACTTTTTTTAATAAATTTGAGTTTGGTGATGATTTAAAAAGAATACTTATGGACATGTATTTCATGTATTTACTTGGATTTATATCATATATTGGAATATATATATTTAAAGTTTGCTTTAATGATAAAAGTGATAAATTCCATAAAATTATACGTTATATCGTTTTAGGAATGTTTTTAATTTTTAGTGTATTAGTTTGTGTTTTACCAATAAAAATGTATGATGGATATTCTGTTGGTGCTGCGGCTAATACTGTATATATTTATTCATTTGCATTTTTTATAGTAAGTGGTATAGCATTTTTTATGAATATTAGAACTGTTAATTATACTAAGATGTTACCTATGTTTTTACTTGCAATTGGATCATCAATATTAACAGTTATTCAAAAGATAAATCCAGAGATTGTTATTATGACAGAGTGTCATTTCTTAATATTATTCATTATGTATCATACAGTTGAAAACCCAGATGAAAAAGTAGTTAGAGTTGAAAAGCAAGCTAAATTAGAAGCAGAGAGAGCTAATCAAAGTAAGAGTGAATTTTTAGCTAGTATGTCTCATGAACTTAGAACTCCTTTAAATGCTATTATTGGTCTTAGTGAAGATATTGAATCATATAAGGAAAGTGTTTCTGAAGAAATAAGAGAAGATAGTGCTGATATAGTTAATGCTTCTAATACATTACTTGAATTAATCGGAAATATTTTAGATATTAGTAAGATAGAAAGCGGTAAATTAGAAATTGTTAATACTTTTTATGATCCTAGAGAAGAAATTGAGTCATTAACTAAAATAATGAGAACTAAAGTAGCTGAAAAGCCAATTGAACTAATTGTTAACATTTCAAATAACATGCCAAGAGTTTTATATGGAGATAGATTAAGAATTAAACAAGTTATTAACAATTTTTTAAGTAATGCAATTAAATATACAGAAAAAGGAACTATTACATTAGATGCATTATGGATAGATAAAGAAAAGAAAATATCATTTAAGGTAAGTGATACAGGAAATGGAATAAAGAAAGAAGATTTAGATAAAGTATTTGGTAAGTTTGAAAGATTACAGGTAGAGAAAATAAGTGCTGTACAAGGTACTGGGCTTGGTCTTGCAATTACTAAGAATTTAGTTGAACTTATGAATGGAGAAATTGGAGTATATAGTATATATGGTCAAGGTACAACATTCTATGCTGTAATACCACAAGAAATAGGTGGAATTTCTGATCTTGCTAAATTGCAAGAAGAGTCTATAAATAAAGCAACTGATTCTAATATCTTTAAGGGAAAGAGAATATTAATAGTTGATGATAATCAATTGAATATTAAAGTACTAAAAAAAGCAATTAAGTTATATGATTTTATAATAGATGAATGTTATAATGGAAAAGAATGTCTAGATAAGATAAATGAAGGGAATACATATGATTTAATATTGCTTGATAATTTAATGCCTATAATGAATGGTGAAGAGACTATAAAAGCACTTAAATCTAATCCTAATTTTAAGACACATGTTCTTGCGTTAACTGCTGATGCTATGACTGGAGCAAGAGAAAAATATGTAAGTATGGGATTTGATGATTATTTAGCAAAACCATTTACAAGAGATACAATTATTCAAAAAATAGGTAATGTGTTTGATAATAATAGTTCATCTAGTATTGGTATAGGACCTGTTGAAGCAATTATTAACCAGGATAGTAACAATCAATAATTTAAATAGAATATGAATTAAAAACATGAATTAATTTCATGTTTTTTATATACAATTTAGTATGAAGAATAATGATTATGAAATAAATATATATAAAGATTTAATACATATAAAAAATTATAATAAAATTAAAGATATTAACATTAAATACATAGTTATTGAATTAAATATCAAAATAATAAAAATTAATGGAAATAATTTAATAATTAATAAATTAGATGAGCATGAACTAAGTATTATTGGTGAATTTAAGGGAATAGAATTAATAGATGAATGATTTAGTTCTAATAAAAGTTGATACAAATTCCAATAGATTTATTAATTATTTGGTTTACCATGATATAAAGTATTCTTCATTAAAAAAAGATGATATATCATATACATTAATTGTTAAGTACGAAGATTATAAAAAGATTAATAGAAGATACTCATCTAATATAATTAAATATTATGGTGTAAAATATTATAAAAATATTTTAATTACTCATAAATACATTATTATATCTTTTGCAATAGGTTTATTATTATTACTTCTACTTACTAATACAATATTTGACATACAAATAAATACAGATGATGTTGAATTAAAAAATAAGATAATCAGAATACTTAAAAAATATGATATATATGTTTATAAAAGAAAAAAAAGTTTTAATGAATTAGAAATAATAAAAGAAAAAATATTATATGATAATGATGATATTTTAGAATGGATTGAAATAAGTAATAAAGGTTGTAAATATATTGTCAATTTAACTCCAAAAATTACAAGTGATAAAAAAGAAGATGATTCTCTTGGAGATATAATTGCACAAAAAGAGGGCGTTATTAAACATATAATTGTCCATAGTGGTACAAAAGTGAGAGAAGAAAATGAATATGTTAAAAAAGGGGATATATTAATTAGTGGTAATATACTAAAGAATGATGAAGTAATAAACCAAGTGAAAGCTAAAGGTGAAGTATATGCAGAAGTTTGGTATCTTGTTAAAGTAAATATTCCTTTTAATTATACTGATAGGGTTAAAACTGGAAAAGTTGTTAATCATTATTATATTGAACTTTTTAATAAAAAATTTACAATATTAGGTAAGTATGATAGTGAAAATACTATGAATGAAAAAAAACTTCTTGTTGATAAACCATATTTAAAATTTAAGCTTTATAAAGAAAAGAAAATAGAATATGATTATAAGGAGTTTAAACTAACACAAGAAGAAGCTTATAATGAAGGCCTTAAAAGAAGTGAAGAATATATTAAAAATACTCTTTCTAGTGATGAATATATTATTTCTAAAAATGTTTTGAAAAAAGAGGTAAATAGTAGTAAAATGTATTTAGAAGTATTTTATAAAGTTTATGAAAGTATTGGGGTTACTTCTAAGATTAAAGAAATAGAAAAGGAAGAGTTAAATGAGGAATACAGTAATTGAAGTAATAGATAAAACTTGGCCAACTATTATTATTGTATCTAGTGTATTAATAATAATGAGAATAACTGTTTTAATTAAAGGTGATAAAAAAAGCTTTGTTTTACATGAAGAATTACTTAATTTGATGTTTATAATATATTTAATAGTTCTTTTTCAATTAGTTACAAGTCAAGATATCGCAGGTGGAGGATCAAATTTTACTCCATTTAAAGAAATACTAAGGTATGATTATGGTACTGGTTCTTTTTATAAACAAGTAGTTGGAAATATATTATTATTTATACCATTTGGGTATTTTATATCTAGATATTGTAAAATAAAGGGAATGTTTTCCATATTTATTATATCTATGATAACAAGTGGTGTTATAGAATGTACACAACATTTTATTGGCAGAAGTTTTGATGTTGATGATATAATATTAAATACTTTAGGTGGTGTATTAGGGTTCTTATTGTATATTGGATTAAATGCAATAAAGAATCGATTACCAAAAGTATTTAGAAGTAGATGGTTTTATAATCTTTTAAGTATTATATTTGTAGCATTAATGATACTTTATATACTTAAGATTATATAATAAGGGGGAGTTATGAAAGATTATATATTTAATACAACAAATGAAAATGTTGATGTAGAAGAATTAGATAAAGTAATTAAATTTGCTTGTAATCATTTAAAAATAGAAAATCCACTATTAAATATAGTAATTGTGGATAATGAAAAAATTCAAGAAATAAATAGAGAATATCGAAATAAAGATGCTGTTACAGATGTAATATCATTTGCTTTTGAAGAAGTGGACGATGTTAGTTATGAGGATTTTAGATTTTTAGGTGAAATATATATTTCTTATGAAAGATGTGTAAGTCAAGCAAGTGATTATGGACATAGTGTAAAAAGAGAATTTTGTTATTTAGCTGTTCATGGATTATTGCATTTACTTGGATATGATCATATGGTAGATGAGGATAAAAAAATAATGAGAGCTCTTGAGGAGGAAATATTAAATGAATATGATATCAAGAGATGAGAGAAAAAAACAAAAAGGAATAAAAAAATTTTTAATTAGTTTTACATATCCGATAAAAGGTCTTAGATATGCATATAATAATGAGCAAAATTTGGCATTTGATGTTGGGATGGCTCTAGTTGTATGTATACTTGGATTTTTATTCCATATAAATAAGTATGAATGGTCAATACTTGTTTTAACAATAGGACTAGTAATATCTTGTGAACTTATAAATACTGCAATTGAGGCAGTCGTAGATTTAATAACAGAAGAGTATCATCCTCTTGCTAAGGTTGCAAAAGACACATCAGCAGCAGCGGTATTTATTTTTGCAATAGTAGCAGTAATAGTTGGGTTAATAATATTTTTACCAAAATTAATCAGTTTAATATAAGGAGTAATATGAAAGAAAGATTAGAAAAATTATTAGAAAATAGTTATGCACCATATTCCAATATGCATTTTGCTTGCATAGTTGAAACAAAAAATGGTAATTTTTATGAAGGAGTAAATATAGAAAATGCATCTTTTGGTGGAACTATATGTGCTGAGAGAAATGCAATAAATAATGCTATTAGTCATGGAGAAAGAGAATTTAAAACATTATACTTAATGACAAGTAGTGATGAAATATGTTATCCATGTAACATTTGTAAACAAACATTTTTAGAATTTTTTGATAGTGATGTTATATTTAATATAATGACTAAAAGTGGAAAAATGGAAGTTATGAGTTTTGAAAAACTAATGTCTACTACATTTACTAAGGAGGATTTAGTATGAAAAGTGGCTTTGTTAGTATAATTGGTAGACCTAATACTGGAAAAAGTACACTTTTAAATTCAATTATAAAAGAGAAAGTTGCGATTATTTCATCTAAACCACAAACTACTAGAAATTTAATTCAAGGAATATATAATGAAGAGGATACACAAATTGTATTTGTAGATACTCCAGGTATACATAAACCAATTGATAAACTAGGCGTAGCTCTAAATGATCAAGCATATTATTCTATAAATGATGTAGATATAGTACTTTTAGTAGTAGATGCGAGTGTTCCTTATGGAAAAGGAGATCAATTTATTATTGATAAACTTCAGGATGTAGATAAACCTGTATTTTTGATACTTAATAAGATTGATAAGATGACTGATAATGAAATATTACTTAAGATAAACGAGTATAAGGATTTATATGAATTTGCTGAAATTATACCAGTATCAGCTTTAAAAAGTGATAATACAGATAGATTAATAAGCGTACTTAAGAATTATTTACCTGATAGTGTTAAATATTTTATGGATGGTGAGACTACAACAAGTGAACTTGATTTTAGATTGTCTGAACTAGTTAGAGAAAAAATATTTATTCATACTAATGAAGAAGTTCCACATTCAATTTCATGTAAGTTAATTGGATATGAAGAATATGATGATATTGTTAAAATATATATTGATATAATAGTAGATAGAGATTCACTAAAGAAGATAATAGTTGGATCAAACGGTCAGATGATTAAAACAATTGGGTACGAAGCAAGACTTGATATGGAAGAGTTATTGAAAAAGAAAGTTTATCTTGAACTTTATTGTAAAACTATTAAAAAATGGAGAGAAAAAGATAAATATATTAAAGATTTAGGTTATTTAATTAATACGGATGAATAATATTTTTTAAAATCCTACAATATAATATTGTAAGGAGAGAAAAAATGACAAAAGAAGAAGCTTGGAAAAAATTTAAAGAAACTGGTAAAATAGAATATTATTTGGAATATAAGAAAGGAAAGTAGCATAAAGAAATAATCTTTATGCTTTAGTTTAGACATGAAGGTTATTAGTGTAGAGGGAATAGTAGTTGGAGTGACTCCATATAAAGAAAGTAGTAAAATACTTAATATATTTACTCGTGAGTATGGAATTATTGGTTGCTATTCTAAAGGATGTAAAAGTATTAAAAGCAAACTTAGATTAATAAGTGAGAGATTTGCTTATGGTAAATTTCAGCTATCATATAAAGAAAATGGTTTATCTACTTTAATTGATGGAGATGTAATAGATTTTTTTACTAATATTAAAAGTGATATCGTAAAAATAAGTTATCTTACATATATATGTGACTTATCAACTAGAGTATACAAGGAATGCGAAAGTGAAGATATATATGACTTGATGATGTCTTCAATAAATAAAATAGAAGATAATTTTAATTCTAAGATTATTACGAATATTTTAGAACTTCAATATTTGAATTATATAGGAATTAATTTAAACTTAGATGAATGTGTTTCATGTGGGAGTAGTAAAGTAGTTACATTATCACTTGAAAAAGGTGGATATGTATGCTCAAAATGTAGGACTAATGAACCATTACTTGATGAAAAAGTTATGAAATTATTAAGATTATATTATTATGTAGATATATCAAAAATAAGTAATTTAGATATAGAAGATAATGTATCAAATAAGATTAATATGATTATTGATGAGTATTATGATAGATATTCTGGAATTAGTACTAAGAGTAAGAGTTTTTTAAAAGAATTAGAATAGTTATTCAATTCTTTTTTATTTACAAAAATAAGCTAATAATATATAATACATATAGAATGATAGAGGCAAATATGATTGAAGAAGTAAAAATAAATAATGAAGATAAAATTAATGGATTTGATTCCAAAGTGGATTATATAAAAAAATTGTATGAAAAAATTCCTTATGAAACAATAAATGAACTTAATAATTTAATAGTAGAGTTAACATGCAGAAAAAATAAAGTTATAACTCCTAAAGTAGCATTTATATTATTTTCACTTGCTATAATATTTCTAGATATGTTAAATTATCATTTTGGTTTTTCTATTACGGCTAGTTATTTTTGTGGATCTTTATTTTTTTTAGAAGGATTATACTTTTGCTTATATTATTATCGTTTAGGTATTTTTGCTTTTATTTTTCATGGCTTATGTGGTATTTCTATTATGTGTTTACCTATAGTGATTACAATATTAAAAAGTTTAAATACTTTAAATAATTCTTTGTATATAAAAGAATTATTAATTTTGTCTTTGTCATTTATTATACTAGGAACAATAGGAATAATTATTTATAATGTAAGTATGGATTTTAGAAAAAGTAAATATAGTTTAATTAGTGTATTATCATTATTTTTTATAGGTATTTTAATTATTTTGATAGTACCGTTAATATTCAATATAACAATTTAAGTAAAATTATAATAGAGGGAAATATGAATGAGTTAGATAAAACGATAAATGATTTAAAAGAATTATATAATGATAATCCAAAAGAAACACTAAATAGATCACAAAAAGTATTAAATGAATTATACCGAAATAGAAATGAAGGAAATATAATGTTACCATGTATTTTATTTTCAATTTCAATAGAATTGCTAGGTTTTTTAAATAATAATTCTGTACCAATATTTTTATATGTGACTTGTTCTATGTTTTTTTTGGCAGGAATATTTGTTGGTTTATTTAAAAAATATACTGGAATATTGTTTCTTTTCCTATTTGGTATGATAATGGGTTTTGGTGAAATGTATTTTCCAATAATAAATGATGCATTAAATAGTCCAATTATGACAGATAACCCAATATTAATGAAATTATTAATAATTATTTCATTAGTATTTATTATATTAGGAATAATAGGGACAATTTTTTATAATGTTAGTGAAGAAATTAAAGAGAAAAAATATAGTTTAGAAATTATCTTATTATTATATTTTATAGGTCTTGTATTAATAGAATTATTACCAATAATATTTAATAGAGATTTTTATGAACCAATTTTTCCAATAATAGCTAATATATTATTTTAAAGAGTTAAACTCTTTTTTTTTATTTATAGAAAATATTTTAAAAAAAATTAGCACTTTGGTATTGACTTTGCTAATTTATCATAATATAATATATCTGGCACTAAAGGAAATAGAGTGCTAAAAGGAGGTATATGATGATAGGTACAAGACAAAAAGAATTACTTAAAACAATTATTGAAGAGTATGTAAAATCCGCAAGACCTGTTGGAAGTAAGGCTTTATGTAAGAAATTTAAATGTTCAAGTGCTACTATTAGAAATGATATGGCTATGCTTGAAGATTTAGGTTATTTAGAAAAAACACATATATCTTCAGGAAGGATTCCATCTGATGAGGGCTATAGGTATTATGTTGATAATTTAATGGAGCCTAAGAAGATTAGTGGGGAGGATATGCTTAAACTTCAAACTATATTTAATAACAAAGAGTTAGAATTAAATGATGCGATTACTAAAAGTTTAGAAATTATAAGTGATATTACAAACTATACATCTGTTGTTTTAGGTAAAGAATCAAGTGATAATTTACTTAAAAAGGTTGAAGTTGTTCCAATAACTAGTAAGCAATTGATTGCAATATTAATTACAAATACTGGTCATATTGAGAATAAAAATATTATTTTAGATGATAATATACCATCAGAAGAAATAGCAAAAACTACTGAGTTATTGAATAAAATGCTCATAGGGACGCCAATAGATGAAGTTCCAAGTAAACTAGAGTTTGAAGTAAAACCAATTATAAGGAATTACATTCAAAATTATGAAGTAGTATATAATGCATTTTATAATGCATTATCTAATTTTACTAGCGAAAGGGATGTTAAGTTTACTGGTAAAGCTAATATATTAAAACAACCAGAATTCAGTACAGTCGATGATGTTAAGAATATCATAAGTAAATTTGAAAGCAAAGATATGGTAAGTAAAATTGAAGAGGCTAATGATGAGGTTAAGATATATATTGGTAGCAAGAGTGATATAGATGATAATGTTACAGTAGTTAAGACTAAATATAAAGCAGGTGGTAGAGAAGGAACAATTGCAATAATTGGGCCTAAAAGAATGGAATATGAGCGTGTTGTAAATATGCTTGAATATTTAAAAGAAAATATTGAAGCTAAAGGAAAGGAAAATATAATTGAAAAAGAAAGTAAATAAAGAAAAAGAAGAATTAAATAATAAATGTTCATGTGAAGAGGCTTGCGATTGTCAAGATTGTACATGTGAAGAAGATGCTTGTGAAAGTGAAGAAACTTGTTGTGGTTCATGTGATGAATGTAGTGGATGTGGAGAAATTGATAATGAATCAATTATTCAAATATTAGATGCTAGAAATAAAGAACTTGAAGAAAAATATATGCGTTTACAAGCAGAATATTTAAATTTCAAAACTAGAACTCAAAATGAGGTGAGTAGAATGCTTCAATATGAGGGAGAGGATTTCATTAAAGAATTATTACCAATTAAAGATAATCTTGAAAGAGCTATTATGATGGATGATAATGATTTAGGAGATGAGGTTAGTAAATTCTTAAGTGGAATTAAATTAATATTAGGAAATATTACTACATTATTTGAAAAATTTCAAATAAAAGAAATAGATTGTTTAGGACTTGAATTTGATCCAAATATTTCAGAAGCAGTACTTGTAGAGCATGATGAAAATAAACCTGAAAATGTTGTTCTTGAAGTATTATCAAAAGGATACAAATATAAAGATAAAGTCATTAGACATGCTGCCGTTAAGGTAAATAAATAATTATAAAGGAGAGATGATAAATATGGCAAAAATTAATAAAGTTATAGGTATAGATTTAGGTACAACAAATAGTTGTGTTTCTGTATTAGAAGGTGGAGAACCAAAGGTTATCCCAAACGCTGAAGGTAATAGAACTACTCCTTCAGTAGTAAGTTTTAAAAATGGAGAAGTTAGAGTAGGAGATGTTGCTAAAAGAGAAGCTCAAACATCTACTAATGTAATTAGTTCTATTAAAAGATTAATGGGAACTAAAGAAAAAGTTGAAGCAGAAGGTAAAAAGTATACACCAGAAGAAATTAGTGCTAAAATTTTAATGAACTTAAAAGAGACTGCTGAGGCATATCTTGGTGGCGAAGTATCAAAAGCAGTTATTACTGTTCCAGCATACTTCAATGATGCTCAAAGACAAGCAACTAAAAATGCAGGTAAAATTGCAGGATTAGAAGTTGAAAGAATTATAAATGAACCAACAGCAGCAGCACTTGCATATGGTCTTGATAAACAAGAAAATGCTCATACAGTACTTGTTTATGACCTTGGTGGTGGTACATTTGATGTTTCAATATTAGAATTAGGTGATGGGGTTTTTGAAGTAAAAGCAACTAGTGGAAATAATCACTTAGGTGGAGATGATTTTGATAATGCAATTATAGATTACATTGTTAAAGAATTTAAGAAAGAAAATGGAGTAGATTTATCAAAAGATAAACTTGCTATGCAAAGACTTAAAGAAGGTGCTGAAAAAGCTAAAAAAGATTTAAGTGGAGTTAAAACTACTCAAATTAGTTTACCATTTATTACTCAAGGAGAAAATGGACCTTTACATGTTGATATGACTCTTACTCGTGCTAAATTTGAAGATTTAATTGGAGATTTAGTTGAATCAACTAGAAAACCAGTTAGAGATGCTTTAAAGGAAGCTAAATTAAAGAAAGAAGATATTGATAAAGTATTACTTGTTGGTGGTTCTACAAGAATTCCAATGGTTCAAGAATTAGTTAAAGAGGAACTTGGAAAAGAACCAAGTAAAGAAGTTAACCCAGATGAAGTTGTTGCAATGGGAGCAAGTATTCAAGGTGGAGTTTTAACTGGTGAAGTTAATGACTTAATATTACTTGATGTAACACCATTATCACTTGGTATTGAAACATTAGGTAATGTTATGACAGTATTAATCCCAAGAAATACTACAATTCCTACAACTAAGAGTCAAGTATTTAGTACTGCTGCTGATAATCAACCAGCTGTTGATATTCATATCTTACAAGGTGAAAGACCAATGGCTATGGATAATAAAACTTTAGGTCACTTCCAACTTACTAACATCCCACCAGCACCAAGAGGAGTACCTCAAATTGAAGTATCATTTGATATAGATGCTAATGGTATTGTTAATGTTAAAGCTAAGGATTTAGGAACAAATAGAGAACAAGCCATTACAATAACAGCATCAACTAATTTAAGTGATGAAGAAATTGATAGAATGATGAAAGAGGCTGAAGCTAATAAAGAAGCTGATAATAAACGTAAAGAAGAAGTTGAAATTAGAAATGATGCAGAACAAATGGTATTTGCTACTGAGAAAACATTAAAAGATTTTGGTGATAAGGTTAAGGAAAAAGAAAAAGAAGAAATAGAAGAATTATTAAAAAATACTAAAGATGCTTTAGAAAAAGATGATATTGATGATATTAAGAAAGCAAGTGAAGAGTTAAGCAATAAGATAATGGAATTATCATCAAGAATATATCAAGAACAAGCAGCAGAATCTCAAGCAGCAGCTGAAAATTCAACAAATGATGAAGAAGATGAAGATGAGGATAAAAAAACTTCTAAAAAATCAAAAGCTAAAGACGCTGAATTTGAAGAAAAATAATTTGTGAAATATTGGGGCTCTAATATGAGCCCTTAATTAATATAAAGAATTTAATAAAATATAAGGAGATATTATGAATTATAAGTGGGATTTAACTAGGATGTTTAAAGATGAAAAAGAATATAAAGATACAATAGATAAGGTAAATAAAAAACTAGATGAAATTATAAAATATAAGGGTAGAATACTTGAAGATGAGAATACTTTGTATGAATTATTAGAATTAGATAATGATATAGATTTTTTAGTTTCTAGACTTTATGTATATGCTTATTTATCTTTTTATGATAATATGGCTGATGTTAAATTTCAACAATATAAAGAAGAATGTAATTCATTATATATTAAATCTGCTAGTGTAAGAAGTTTTATTACACCAGAATTATTAGAGTGTGATTTTTCTTTGATTGAGGATTATATTTCTAAAAATAAAAAATTAGAAAAATATAAAGTAGCTTTAGAAAGAATGTTTAGAAATAAACCACACATATTAAGTGAAAAAGAAGAAAAAATATTAAGTGATGTATCTGAAATAATGAGTACACCAGATGATGCTTTTTCTGCTCTTAATAATGTTGATGTTAAATTTGGTAAGATTAAAGATGAAAATGGAGAAAAAGTAGAATTAACATCATCTAACTATACAAAGTTTTTATCATCTAAATGTGAAAGAGTAAGAAAAGAAGCATTTAAAAAGAAACATGCGTTTTATAAGAATCATATAAATACACTTAGTTCACTATATATTGGTCAAATTAAGAATGATGTATTTTATTCAAGAACTAGAAAGTATAATAGTGTACTTGAGGCTAATTTATTTTCAGATAACATTGATCCTAAATTATATAAGACATTAATTAAAATAACTAATAAAAATACTAAGTATTTAAAAGAATATTATAAAATTAAATCTTCTTCAATTGGAAAGAAGATGCATATGTATGATACTTATTTAAATACAAGTAAAGTAGTAGAAAAAAATATTAAGTATGAAGATGCAATAAATCTAGTTAATGAAGCTTTAAAACCATTAGGAGAAGATTATTTAAATAAATTTAATTATTTAGTTAATAATAGATGTGTTGATGTATTTCCAAAAGATAAAAAAAGGAGTGGAGCATATCAATGGGGAAGTTATAAAGTACTTCCATATGTATCTTTAAATTATGAGAATAATATGGATAGCGTAAGTACATTTGCTCATGAAATGGGGCATGCTATGCATACATATTATAGTGATGAAAATCAAGATTTCTTATATGCATCATATCCAATCTTTTTAGCAGAAATTGCATCAACAGTTAATGAGGTTTTGTTGTCTGAATATTTATTAAAAAATGCAACTGATAAGGATGAGAAAATATACTATATTATTGAGTTTTTAGATAAATTTAAAGCAACTGTTTATAGACAAGTGATGTTTGCAGAATTTGAAGATATTGTTCATACACATTATGAAAATGGAAACTCTTTAACTAAAGAATATTTATGTGATACTTATTTAAAATTAGTTAAACATCATTTTAGTCCATCTGTTATTATAGATAAAGATATTCAATATGAATGGTCTAGAATACCTCATTTTTATAGTTCATATTATGTATATAAATATGCTACTGGTTTTATAAGTGCTTTAATTATTGCTGATAGATTATTAAATGATAGTACATTTAAAGAAAAATACATTAAATTTCTAAGTAGTGGTGGTAGTAAATATCCACTTGAATTATTAAAAGATATAGATATAGATTTAACAGATGAGAAAGTTATAAATAAAGCATTTGAATTATTTAATGATAAAGTTTCAATGTTAAAAGATTTAGAAAGCGGTGAATAAAAATGGCTAAAAGAGATTATTATGAAGTTTTAGGAGTGTCAAAAGATGCTACTGAGCAAGAGATAAAAAGTGCATTTAGAAAGAAAGCAAAAGAATTTCATCCAGATGTAAATAAGAGTCCGGATGCTGCTGACAAATTTAAAGAAGCTCAAGAAGCATATGCATGTTTGTCAGATAAAGATAATCGTGCTAAATATGATAAATATGGTCATGCTGCATTTGAAAATCCAACTGGAGGTGCAGGAGGAGCATACCAAGGAAATCCTTTTGGTAACTTCGATTTTGGAGATATATTTGATGACTTATTCGGTGGAGGTTTTGGATCTTTTTCATCTTTTAATACAGGAAGAGGAAGTCAAAACCGTGCTAGAAAAGGGGCAGATACTTTATATGGAATTAAAATAGATTTCATGGAAGCTGTATATGGGTGTAAAAAAGATATTGAAATAGAATATTATGAAAAATGTGATGATTGTGATGGACTTGGAGGACATAAAGAAGTAACTTGTGATGAATGTGATGGTCGAGGTTATATAATTAGACAAACAAACACAATACTTGGTGCAATTCAAACAAAATCATCTTGTAGTGCATGTAATGGAAAAGGAAAAGTATTTAAAACAAAATGTAATACATGTCGTGGAACTGGAAAGATTAAGGTTAATAAGACACTAACAATTGATATTCCAGCTGGTATTGATAATGGAGAACAATTAAGAATTAGTGGTAAGGGTGAAGTTGGAGTAAATGGAGGACCAAACGGGGACTTATATCTTCAATTTAGAGTTACCCCTCATGAATTATATAAAAGAGATGGTGATGATATTTATATAGATTTACCTGTTACTATAACTGATTTATGTCTTGGATGTAAAAAGTCAATCATGACAATGGATGGTGAAGTAGAATTAAAGATAAAAGAAGGTACTCAACCAGGAGAAACTCTTAGAATTAAAGGAAAAGGTATTAATAATCCAGATTCATGGAAAAAAGGTGATTTTTATTGTGTAATTAAGTTAATAATACCTACTGATTTATCAAGAAAACAAAAGAATTTATTAGAAGAATTAGATGAAACAGATCTTGAAGATGATATAGTATTTAAAAGATTTAGAAAATTAAACAAATAAAATTAAGTCCAAGCATGGACTTTTTTTAATTCTAATAAATAAGTTAAAATAAAAAAATTGTATATATTGATAAAATAGATTATAATGTAATTATTAAAGATAGGTGACTAAAATATGAAAAATAAAAAAGGATTTACATTAGTAGAGTTATTAGCAGTAATTGCAATACTAGCAATATTAGTTATTATCGCAATGCCAAATGTATTAAAATTGTTTAATAGTTCAAAAAAAGATACATTTTTAACGGAAGTAAAAACAATATTTAATGAAACAAAAAAGAAGTATTTGAGTGAATCAATGAAAGGTAATACTATAACTACAATAAGTTCAAAAGATGACTCTAAACTAGATATAAATGGAAGTGATTTAGATTATTGTGTAATATTGAATAGTGAAGGAAAAGTAGAAAAAATAGCAGTAGGAAATAAATCATTTTATGTAATGTTAAATAATGTAGAAGATATTAATTCATTAAAAAAAGAAGATATTAAAGATGGACAACTACAAGAAATGGAATGTAATCCTAGTGCATTTAAAGTAAAATTAAATTGTGAATTTGATGGAGATTTAAAACAAGGCGCTGAATATGTAAATGGACAGTATACTTATAGATATAAGCAAGAAGGTGCATATTCTACCGATGAACTTAAATGGGAAAATATAAGTGCAGATGGATGGGGAGTACAATTAACAGATAAAGAAAATACAGAAGAAGTAACAAGCGAATTATGTACAACTATAAATAAAAAACCAATTGTAAGCATGTCATATATGTTTTCGGGTTCCCAAGCCACAGCATTAGATTTAAGTAGTTTTGATACAAGTAATGCAACTAATATGACTGCTATGTTTGCTAGCTCACAAGCAACAGAAATAAGAGGCTTAAAAAATTTTGAAACAAGTAGTGTAACTAATATGAATCGAATGTTTGAAGATTCAAAAGCCACAACCTTAGACTTGAGCAGTTTTGATACAAGCAATGTGACGAATATGAGTTCTATGTTTTTTAGTTCACAAGCTACAACATTAGATTTAAGCAGTTTTAACACAAGCAGTGTAGAAGATATGCGCTTTATGTTTTCTGAATCACAAGCCACAACCTTAAATTTAAGTAGTTTTGATACAAGTAATGTAACTAATATGCATAATATGTTTTCATGGTCAAAAGCCACAACCTTAGACTTAAGAAGTTTTAATACAAGCAATGTAACTGATATGAGTTTTATGTTTTCTGAATCACAAGCTATAACAATAAAAGGCTTAGAAAACATTAATACAAGTAATGCAACTAATATGAGTAGGATGTTTTATAAATCACAAGCCACAACATTGGATTTAAGAAGTTTTGATACAAGAAACGTAATTAATATGGGTAATATGTTTGGAGGTTCACAAGCTACAACTTTAGATTTAAGAAGTTTTGATACAAGCAATGTGACTGATATGAGTCATATGTTTGCAGGCTCACAAGCAACGCAAATAAAAGGTTTAGAAAATTTTGATACAAGAAATGTAACAGATATGCGTTTTATGTTTTCTGAATCACAAGCCACAACCTTAAATTTAAGTAGTTTTGATACAAGAAATGTAACAGATATGAGCTATATGTTTTATGATTCTCAGGCCACAAGCCTAGACTTATGTAGTTTTGATACAAGCAATGTAACAGATATGAGTTATGTTTTTTGGAATTCAAAAGCCACAATCTTAGACTTAAGTAGTTTTGATACAAGCAATGTGACTAGTATGAGTAATATGTTTGTATATTCAAAAGCCACAAAAGGATACGCTAGAACACAAACAGATGCAGATAAGTTTAATGCAAATTCAGGTAAACCATCAGGACTAACATTTGTTGTTAAATAATATATATAATATGATTAAATTACAGAATTCATTGTAATCAAAAAACACTTTTAAGCAACTATAATTTATTTTAGTATAAATATACATAAATTATATTAAAACCACTAAAAAATGATTTATTGAAGTATTAAAGTATATTAAAAGCATGGAGAAATTCATGCTTCTTTTAATGTATATTACTTGAATATGTTAACATATTTTGCTATACTTGTGTAGAATATACAGGTGGTAAAATGAGTAAAGAAGTAAGTAAAAAAAAGAAAATAGGTAAATTAGAACTATTTTTTGATATATTTAGTATTATTTTTTTGATAGGTTTTATTTGTTTTTATGGTTATAGGATGATTTATTATAAAAATAAATTCCTTCCTAAAAATAAAAATGGTCAAAATATTACTTTACTTTCAAATAAGATAAAAGAAAATATAACTACTACTGGTGATGGACTTTATAATGAAGAAAATAATTATATATTTAAGGGAGAAAATGTTAATAATTATATAAAATATTCTAATATGTTATTTAGAGTTATTAAGATAAAAAAAGATAATACAATTGAAATTATTATAGAAGATACTTTAAATTATTTATCTTATGATATTGATAAAGTTAATTATAATGAGTCTAATTTAAAAAAATACTTAAATGATATTTTTTATAAAAATATAAATAATACTTTATTAGTTAAAAGTCCATATTGTACAGATATTATTGACGATGTTAATAATATTAATTGTAATAATATAGAAATAGATTATATTAAATTATTGTCTTTAACAGACTATTTAAATAGTAAAAATAATACAAATAGCTATTTAGATAGTGAAAGTATTATATGGCTTAATGATAGTAATAATGACTCAGTATGGTTAGTAAATAATGGTAATTTATCTTTATCTAAGCCAAATGAATTATATCAAGTAAGGCCAGTTATAACATTAAATAATTTAGTTGAATTTAATGGTGGTGATGGCTCTTTTGATAATCCATATACTATTAATGAAAATAAATCATACTTTTCTTCATATGTAAAATTAGAAAATGATTTATATAGAGTATATGATATAGATGGTGATATTCTTAAATTACAAGCTGAAGATATATATAATGATGGAAATATTAAATATCAACTTTCAAATACTAGTAATGTTTTAACATTAGATGATGGACTTGGTAGTTATTTAAATAATATTATTTATAATAATCTTACATATAAAGATATATTACAGGAGTGTGAATTTAATACTGGTAGTTATGATTCATCTTATGAAAATACAAGTAAAACTACAATAAAAAGTAAAATAGGAATTAGTAGTATAATAGATCCAATATTTAATAAAAATAAAAATAATTATTATCTATCAACTCCATATCAAAACGATTATTCTTATATATATAATGGTAGTGTATATCCGGCAAAATCAAATATAGTAAGAAATATTAGTATATCTGTTTGTATAAATAAAAATAAAATATCTACTGGAGATGGAACTTTTAGTAATCCATATAAGTTAGGTGATGAGGAATAAATGAGAAAGACAACAATATTATTAATTATTTTAGATGTATTTGCTTTAATTGGCTTCTTTTTGTTTTATGGCCCAATTAAAGATATTAGAACATGGTGGATTAATACAGCTATGAATACAATGTCACATAAATATTTTGCTTATATTTTTTATAATGATGAAATGATTGATAAAACTATGAATGAAAATTATTATATACCTTTAAATGAAGAAGTTGATTTAGATAGTATAGTTATTGATACTAATCAGAAATATACTTATGAAAATGAATATGATGAGCAAATATTGATTAGGGATGAAAATAATAGTGATTATAAGCTTATAAATGTAAAAGTTGGTAAATATGATGCTTTTTTAGTTGCAATTTATGATCCATCAAAAGTAAAAGTTATATCTAAAGAAAAATTAGGCACTGGTGGATATGGTGAAAATATCTTATCTATGTGTAAAAGAACAAATTCTATAGTTTGTATTAATGCTGGTAGATTTAGACAAGATTCTAAAGGATTATCTTCAGATTATCCTGTTGGTTATATAATTAAAGATAGTGAAATAATTTGGGCTACTAATTCTAAAAAAAAGGGAGAACTAATTGGATTTAATAAGGATAATAAATTAGTATTAACTAAAGCAACTGGTGCAGAAGCTTTAGAAATGGGAATTAGAGATGCGGTTGAGTTTGGACCGTTTTTAATAATTAATGGTAAGGCTATGCAAACAGTAGGAAGTGGTAGTTCTGGTAATGCTCCAAGAGTCGCTATTGGTCAAAGACAAGATGGAATAGTATTATTTTTAGTTACAAATACTAAATATGTATATAGTGGTCCTAATTTTACTGAAATGATAGAAGTATTACAAAAATATGGGGCATATAATGCAGCAAATTTAGATGGAGGTTCATCTGCTACATTAGTAATAAAAAATCAATTAATAAATACTCCTAGAGATTTAAAAACAGGTATTATAAATCCAAGAGGTACAGTTTCTGGATTTGCACTTACAAATTAAGAATATTATTTAAAAAAATATTAAAGTATGCTATAATCAAGCAATTGGAGATGATATATATGCTAGAAATAATCATAGATACAATAAAAGATGGTATAAAACTATTACCATTTTTATTAATAGCTTTTATAATAATAGAATACTTTGAACATAAATTTACAAATAATAGTAAAAAGATAATAAAAAAATCCGGTAAATTTGGACCATTATTTGGAAGTTTATTAGGACTTATACCACAGTGTGGTTTTTCTGTATTAGCGACAAACTTATATATAACAAAAATAGTTTCATTAGGGACATTAATATCAATATATTTATCTACTAGTGATGAGATGTTACCTATATTAATTAGTCAAAATGTAAGTACTAATATTATTATAAAAATATTATTAGTTAAATTTTTAGTTGGTATGATAAGTGGTTTCTTAATTGATTTAATATTTAGAAAACATAAAGAAAAAGAAGATTATTCTATATGTAATACTGAGCATTGTCATTGTCATAAAGAAAGTATATTATTATCAGCTTGTAATCATACATTTAAAATATTAGGATTTATTGTAATTGTATCTTTTATACTAAATTTACTTCTATATTATTTGGGAAGTGATTTTATATCAAATACATTTATGAAAGAAAGTTTACTTAGTCCGTTTATATCAAGTTTAATAGGACTAATACCAAATTGTGCTTCTAGTGTAGTTTTAACAGAATTATTTGTAAATGATGTAATATCTTTTTCAAGTTTAATAGCTGGACTACTAACTGGTAGTGGTGTTGCTATATTAGTATTATTTAGATCAAATAAGAATCTAAAAGAAAACTTATTTATATTAACTTTAATTTATTTAATTGGAAGTATAAGTGGTTTTATAATAGAATTATTTTCTTTAATATAAG
>JAQXHG010000049.1 GCA_029007115.1 bacterium
ATAAAGATTTATTACTTTTTTTAAGTTCTCTTTCTTCCATATTTACCTCCAATATTATATATATTATACCATAAAAAAAATTCCAAATAAATGGAATTTAATTTAAAAAAGTTTTATTCGTTTTCAGCTTCTGTATTAGTATCAAGTTCATTATATTTATCAAGAATAGCTTTTTCAAACATTGCTCTTACTTCTTTATTGATTGGATGAGCAATATCTTTATATTCACCTACTGGAGTTTTTCTACTAGGCATTGCGATGAATAATCCTTTATCACCTTCAATAATTCTAATATCATGAATAGCAATTGCATCATCAACTACTACAGAAGCAATTCCTTTCATACGAGATCCTTCTCTCTCAACTTTACGAATTTTTACTGATGTAATTTTCATAAGTACCTCCTTAATTTGCTATATTAATTATAATACAAATATTTTTCAATATCAATATTTTTAATTAAATTTAATTAATATAAGACTTCTTATAAGATTAAATTACAATAGAATATACTACTTTTATGATTTTTTATTCATATATAGCCTCAAAATAACTACCATACCATATTTTAACTCTTTCATTAGGTTTGTATTTTATTCCTGTAGACATATCGTACCAATATAAAATATTTTTACCAAAACTATTTGTACTATCTAAATAAAAATAACTTCCCTCATCTATTAATTTTTCATATCCTAAGCTTGTTTTTACAACCCATTGTCTTATACCATCTTTATTGACATTTGGTGGTAACAACATATCTTTATTCATTTGATTTTGAAGTAGATAATACTTAAATGTATCTTTACTCAAATAACCTAAATTAGCTAAATACTTACCTTCACTAGCTCTAAGGCCAGAAAACATATAATATGGCATTATATCATTAAATTCTAAATAATCATAAAGGTTATTTTTATCATTAATTACTTGATTTCTATTTAACCACATAATGTTATCATCAAAACCATACAAATTAGATAATATTACTGTTCCATCAGTTGTTAAAATATTGTTAGCAATTATATTATAATATCTAGTAGAAACCACATGATAATAATTTACTTCTTCATACACATATTCTATACTAACTACAGTAGCTGATATAAAACCAGTTTTATCTTCATTCATAATAGCAACAGTTGTACCAATATCAAATTCTTCTCTATTATCAACCGAAACAAATCTATTAAGGTCCATATTATATATGCCATGATATCCTATTGTTTTTAACTCATCTCCTGAAGAAAATTTTGTTAACTGATAAGATTGCGCTTTATGTTCTTTTTCTATCCAAATAGGATATTCATATACCATACGTCCCTCTTCATAACTCCAAACAAGAAGCAAATCATCATATCTTACGTTTTCGATGTTTTTAGTGCTTCCATCAGCTAAACTAATTTTTGTTCCTTCTATTAAACATACACCACTTCCTCTAGCAGTAATGGTAATATCTCCATTTACATTAGGAATAGATATTTGTCCTGTACTACTACTATATGTATAATCTGTACCATTTACTAGTGTAACACCATTCATAGTAACTGTAATAGAAACTGGCAAACTTACATTTCCTGAAACCGACAATGTTGCAGTATATGTACTTCCTAATGAAGCAGTACTAGCACCTGAGGAAGTTAAATAAGTTAAATTATTAGTAACATTAAATATCCATTTTAAAGCAACAGTAGGAGATTGACGACAATAAATTGAATTAGTCGTTGCATCATTTACATATTCACTTCCATTATTTCCAGCTTGATCTGTTCCGTATATCTTAACGTAATAACTTCCTTCTTCAAGACCAGTAATACTATAACTTGTCAAATCACTATTATTATTATAAGTGTTTACTAAAGTATCATTTGTAGAATTATAAAGTAATATTGTATAACCAGTAATGCTAGTTCCACCACTATCTAGTCTACTCCAAGTAAGATCAGCCTGTCCTTCGTTATTGTTTATAGTAAAACTAATTTCGCCTATTTCTGGAATACTAGTATCACTTAACTCTGACTTATCAACAGAAACAGTTATCTTACTAGTATTATAGTTTCCTAAAGTACCACATTGTAATATTAATATTGTATTATCAGTTGAATCATAAAATACACCATTATCTGTCTTTTTCAAGTAAATTTGATAATTATCTACAGTATTTGCTAAAATAGTAAAACTTCCCAAATCTGTTCCATCACTATTTACTAAAGAAAAATTATTATTGCTAGATTTTATATTAAAAGTAATATTTCTACCATATGTGTTCATAACCTCTAAATTAATTAAAGCTAATTCATTAGTACCAGTTAAATCTACAGATAATGGTGATACACTTGTAAAAATAGAACCTTTTTCATTATAATTTAATACAATGTCACTCTTAGCACTTATATCATATGTTTGATTTGGATCACTTACATCTAAAATCAATTTTAATGTAACCGTTAAAATCTCTCCAGGAGAAATTACATCTCCATCATTAATATTAATAACTTCAAAAGATAATTGTCCACTTCCATCACCACTCGCAGTAACAATTGGTGTAAAATTAAAGGAATTATATGTATAACTATAGCTACTTTCATTTATGAAGTCAGCTGTATATATTGCATAATACTCAGTCTCAGTACCACCAAAACTTAAATTAAACTCAATTGTATTATCTGTAATAATTGGTGGAACACTACTTATAACATTAGAAGTATCAGTAAGTATTATATTATCTATACGAAATTTGCCATCTGGCTTTAAATTAATATTCCCGGAAAACTCTAGTAGTTGTCCATAGTATGCATATCCTACACTCATAAAAGAAATGATTAGTAAAACAAATATATATATAATAACATTTCGATTTTTTGACATTTTATTTTCCTTTTCTATTATATTATAAATAATTAAGACTTCTTTTTTAAAATTCTTTTTCTATAATTTTCATCTAACAATGTATACATCCAAACAATGTCACCATTAATAAGTACAAAAACACTTTTACATCCAGGCTTCTCTTCAAAATAATTAATTGGCATTCTTACTTCACTATGAGCATCAATTAATTCATCAAATGATAGTACATTAATAACTTTATATTTATTAAAATTAGGAATACTACTAACATTAACAATTATACTATCATATGCAGACATTATTTTTTTAAGTTCTATCGCATATTTACTTTTACTTTTATATAACATTATTAATTCGTAAATAAATATTCCAAGTAGTATAATTGCTAATACTCCTAAAATAGTACCAAGCACTAAAAATATTTTATATTTAATATTATCTAATACAACCTCTTCTACTATGCTTCCAGAATTACTATCATTTTCAGCATTAATAGATAATTCAATTGCTTGCTCAGTAAGAGGAATAGTTAATTCAGAAGAAGAATTTATATTAGCAACATTTTCAATTAACTCACTCTTTGTCTCACTTTCAACAATAAGTTCTAATTTTAATAAGCCAGTGATAGATAATCCATATTCTTTTCTAAATTCTTTAAGCAAATCACTATATTTCTGATAATCAACTATTACGCTAGTGGTGATATTATAATTATTAATTTTACTAAATTCAATAGTTTCTGGTTCTGTTAAAATATAAGATTTAGACCAATAATTTGTATTACTAGATGCATCTTTATCAGCTAAAATAGTAGCTTTTACATAATAATTATACTTTCCAGATACAAGTTCACTATATTTAAGATTATATGTAAAAATAACATCTAAATGATCAATTAAACTTGCAATATAAGTTTTATTCATAGTTAAATATTCTTCATTAAAAAAGTTATTTTTTTTCAAATATACTTTATAATTTATATCACTGCTACTTTCATAATCTAAAACATTTTTTATCTTATTATCTAATCCCATTCTTATATAAAAATAAGAGCACATACTTAAAATGATGATTGAAAAAACAATGAGTAAATAATAAATTTTTCTCATTAACAAAGAATTATCATCATTTTTCATATTATCACCACACTTATTCTTTTTATATATTACCTAGTTTTTCATTAATCCATATTGTTGGATAGCCAACATAAGGAATCTTATGTATCACAATTCCTTTAACATTACTACCACTAACAGTTCCAGCATCAATATTTTTATTATTATCCCCTTTTGTGATAAATTGATAATCACCATTTTTATATTGAATATTTACTACTCTATGTGTTATTAATATATTATTTTTAGTAAAAGCAATAATTGATCCTATTTTTACTTCTTCAAGTGATTTTATCTTAGTAAAGATTACCGCATCACCACGCTTATATATTGGTTCCATACTACCAGATCCAATTGCAATCATTTGATATTTTCCAATACCTGATGTAAGTAATGCAATTATAAATAAGAATGAAATCACAGGATATAATATATATTTTTTCTTTATTGTAGTCAAATATTTACTACTTTTGTCATAAGATTGAATAGTTTTATATATCATTACATAAACTAAAGCCGGATATAATATTCCAAAAAGAGACATTAAATATTCTCCTAAATTTGGAAATATAGGTATAATGTATATATATAAGCCAAATGTCAGTTTCATAATTAATGTAGGTATGAAACTAATCTTATAAGTAATATAACTACATAAAATTTCGTAAGAAATACTTTTTAATACTACTAAACATATGAACTTGAACAATATTTCGAAATTGTAAAAATTGTATCCATTAATTTGAGTAAAAATTTCTAAAAATACATATACTAAAGTAAGCATAATATAGGGCTTTATATCATCTACACAATTTTTAGCATAAATATATCGAATAAGTTCTTGGCAAGTAATTAAAGTGAAAGGATATAGCATATTCATAATGATTGACTTAAGATTTAAATCAAAAAAATTTTTACTAAATCCCGTAATTAAACCTAGACTATAAGTAATTAAAAAATATGAAAATATACTAATTATTATAATTTGAATAGTATTATATTTTAAATAATTCTTATCTTTAGGAAAACCACATTTAAAAAATAAAAAGATAGTTAATAAAATCCACAATAAAATATTATAATTATTATCATTAAATAATACAATTAAAGATATAATTATTATATTACATATATAAAATGTCAATATATTTTTTTTCATATTTTTACTCGCTAATTATATATTTGTAATTATCAATTCGATAAACTAATATTTATAAATAATATTAATCTATTCAGGTTTTTGTTCATATGAAAGAGAGGCAGTTAAAGGTATACGAACTTCTTCCTGTGGTAAATCATTTGGATTTTCTGGTGCTATATATTCTACACGAACTTTAACACTAGCAACACCATCAGTTGAATTTAACGTCTTAGACAATCCTGAAGTTGTTTGAGTATACTCTACACCATCATATGTTAATTTATGAGTTAAATATTTAGATTGTGCTTCCGTCAATGAACTTAATGTAATTCCAACTAAATTAGCATTAAATGTACCTGAATTTTTTACATTAATTGTAAATTCATAAAAATCTCCTGGTTTAGATAACTTTACTTCATATGTGACTGATGTACCAGTAATTACTATATTCTTACTATCTACATTAACGCTTCCATCAGTTACTGTAAAACTATCTGTTAAAAATTTAACATTCCAAGTTGATACACCAACTGTAGTATTACTATTAATATCTAATCTTTGAGTAAATGCTGCAAAACCTACTGACATAGTCAATACCGCAATTGCCAAAACTGCAATAACCAGCATTTGTGTATTTCTTTGCTTTTTCATTTCTCCAATCCTTTCTATTTTAATTTATAATCACTTATAAATATAGACTACTATACATAAATTATACATCAGAATATATCAGCAGTCAACGATTTAAATATTGAAGTATTATGATTTAATTATTGAAGTATAAGCAATTTATATATTAATCAAAGACAATTTTAAAATTATTTAAGATATCTATTCATTTAAAAATAATAATCTTAAATATTTTTAATTAAATTTTGTTAATATCACATTCTTAATAACTACATCTGAATAAGAAAATGCCTTTATTCCTTTATTGGTTTCAACAACAAAAACATTTGGATGAATCTTATTTATAAATCCCTCATAATACTCATACTTGTTACGGCCTAAATTTACTTTTATTTTAATTTTAGATTTACCAAAACTTTTTAGTTTATTTTTGATTTTTTCTATGTTCAATTTATCACCTTATTTAAGAATATTATTATATTCATTATATTATTCCTTTTTTCTTGGATATCCTATTCTCATAGTACCATTAATCACAAATCCACCTATTCCTTCACTACCATATTTTGTTTTTGATAACATTTCTATTAAATCAATAGTTTTATCTTTGCTAGTTAATGCTATATATGTAGCAATTATAGCTGGATCTAAAGCATGAATATTAATATGAGATGGACTTGATGCGAATGTAGAACCTGCTTTTATAAGTCCTTCATAATCACTTTGACATGCTCCTGCTATTATAATTACATTTGAATACTTATCTCGAATTTGTTTAACAGTATCAATAAAATATTTACTATTCTTATATTTATCATTTTTATAATATGCATCATGACCAGTTATAACGACTATTTCAGGCTTGTGTTTTTGAATGAGATCATTTACTTTATCTTTAAAATCCTTTTCTTTAAATATATAACCATAATATTTTACTTTTTGTGTTTCATAATATTCTTTACACTTTTCTAAATAATTTTTATCTGCATCTATATGAAGGACTCTACCAGGAATATAAAAATATTTATCCACATCTAAACTTCTAAGAGTACTTACTTCTTCTTTTTTTTTACTAATTGATGTTAATACTAAATCATTAATATATGCATCTGCATATAATCTAACATCTACTCCACTTAAAATAATTAAATCTTTATTTATACTTTTAATTTTAAATACGATATCATTATTGTACTTTTTTCTTGTGACATAATCACCAACTTTAAATCTACTATTCATATTAAATTATATTTATAAAATTTTAAATAATACTATAATTGTTTTAAATATCTTAATTAATAAATAAAAAACCTTTAAAGTATAATTTATACTCTAAAGGTATATATATTATTTATCAAATAGTTCATTAATTATTCTATCTAAGTCAGTAGTATTTATTGGTTTTGATAAGTATTCATCGAATCCTTCACTTAGATACATTTCTCTCATACCTGCAACAGCATTTGCAGTTAATGCAATAATAGGAGGTAACTCATAACCATTTAATTTCTTAAGTACATGTAATGTTTCAATACCATCCATCTCTGGCATCATATGATCCATGAATATTGCATCATAATGTGTTCCTTCTTTAATTTTATAAACACAATCTTTACCAGAAGTAACACTTTCAACTTTAAATTTATAAGTTTCAAGAAGTCTTTTTGCAACTTTAATATTTAAATTATTATCATCTACAATTAAAACAGTGTATTTAGAACAGTCAAGTTTTTCTGTAGATTGTTTTTTCTCTTTTGCAACGCCAACAGGAGTAGCATCAACTATTTTTTGTGGAACTTCAATATAGAAAGTAGTACCAACCCTATATTGACTATCAAACCATATTTTCCCTCCTAATAGTTCAATATACTCTTTAGTTATTGCTAAACCTAACCCGCTACCTTCAACTTCATTTTGCTTAGCATTTGCAAGTCTAACACCTTTTTGGAATAACATTGCTTGTTCTTCTTCTTTAATACCTGAACCAGTATCACTAATTTTAAATAATAAATTTTCAACATTTGATGCCTTTGTACTAGTTAAAGTAAATGTGATTTTACCAACATCAGTAAATTTAGCAGCATTTGTAACTATATTTGTTAATGCTTGGTATAATTTAGAATAATCACCATTTAATACTGATGATATATTTTGATCAACATTGACCATTAATTTTACTTGCTTAGCACCAATTTTAGATTTAGCAATATTAATAACATCCGTTAATAAATTATTAACTTTATAATCCCTTTCTTGAAGAGTACCTTTACCTGTTTCAATTTTAGATATATCTAATATATTATTTACTATATCTAACAAACTATTACCCGATGTGTATATTTGAGATATATCCTCTCTAACAAGTTTCTCATTAAATACTGGCATACTTTTCAATTCATCACATAAACTAACAATAAGATTCATTGGAACTTTTATTTCAGATGTCATATTTGATAAGAAATCTGTTTTTGTTTGATTAGATTGTTCAATATCTCCTTGTGCGGTTGTTATTTCTTCTAAGATTTCTAAATCTGGATTTTCAATAAAGAAATATAAATCATATAATTGCAATATTAATGCAAAAGGTAAAAATGAAACCTGAGTAAATATTATTTGCAATGGTATAAAAACTAAAGGAATAATAACAGCATAAATATAATATTTCTTTTTATATTTAGAAATATTTTTCTTTGTTGTTGACAAAGTAATTATTGTGACAATAAACACAATTAATAAACATGCTATATAAAAATATATACTGTAGTTTGGAATAAAATTTAATGCTTCTGAGTCAATGTTGTCTATTGGCAAAATAATATATGCTATTGTAATTATTAATATTAATGCAGATACAATTTTAGATATTAAATTACCAACAAATAATTCTTTAATAGACTTTTTTTCTTCCACAGATAGTGCACATAATATATAATAGCAAAAAATTAAATTAAACATTAAACAAATCACAAAATGAAATTTAAAAATAATGGTATTTATTAAATTAGAGTCAATTACATCTAATAATAATATAGATATTATTTCAAAAGTAGAAAAGGATAAACTAAGTAATAATAATAATTTAAACATAAATGTCTTTAAATTTTTGAAGGTTTGTTTTTTAAAGTATATCATTAATAATAGTAAAATAAATGCAACTGTACCTTCAGTTAATATTAATTCAAATGTCATCTTAATTTCACTCCCTTCCTAATTACCATTTTGACCAAATATTTTATTAATTAATTTATTTAAATCTCTAAAATTAAGTGGTTTTTGAAGATAATCTGTGAAACCTTCTGAAATAAATCTTTCTTTTAGACCTCTATATCCATTTGCTGTTAATGCAATTATTGGTGGTAATTTTTTACCAGTTGCTTCCATAGCTTTAACAGTTTGAACTCCATCCATATCAGGCATCATATGATCTATAAACACAATATCATAATCATTATTTTTAATATATTCAACACAATCTCTTCCATTGGTAGCAGTAGTAACAGTAAAATTAAATTGATTCATATATCTCGATGCTAGTTTTAAATTTATTTCACTATCATCAACTATTAATACTTTCTTACCTTCACAATTTAATATATCTCTACTACTAGAAACATGTCCAACATTACTTTCAAATATATTTCCAATTTTTTCTTCATTAGTTATTTTTTGTTTTATTCTAATAAAATATCTAGTTCCATGTCCTCTTTCATTAACAAATTCAATTTCACCACCCATTAACTCAGTCAATTGTTTTGCTATAATTAATCCAAGATTAATAGTTTTTACATTATTTTTTTGTGATGCATTTTCAATTTTTACATAATCTGCAAAATCCATATTAAAGCTTTCTTGAGTCATTGCATGACCTGTATTTGAAACTAAGAAACAAAATTCAAAATTTTGAGGGTCTACTTTTTTACCATCAACATTAAGTTTAATTTCACCATAATTAGTATAATCAATTGCATTTTTTAATACATAGCATAAAATTTTAATTAATTTATAAGCATCACCATAATAACCTTTAGGTATACTTTCGTTTATTTCAATAGTAAATTTTAATTCTTCTTTTTCTATCTTTGCTGGAATTAAGCTATTAATTTCAAATATTAATGTCTCTAAATTATATTCAGAATCATTTAATACTTCTTCACCAGATTCAAGTCTTGAAATATCTAATATATTATTAATTAAGTCCATTAAAGTTGAACTTGCTGAATTGATACTTTTTAAATCATTTTTAACTGTTTCTTCAACAAGTACAGGATCTTTCAATAATGATTCACTGAAACCTAAAATAGTATTCATTGGAGTTCTAATCTCATGTGACATATTAATTAAAAACTCTGTCTTTGCTTTATTTGCAATTTCTGCTTCTTCTTTTGATTTTTTATATTCTTCTAACAATTTATTATCTTGACTTTCAATTGTAAAATATAAAGTTTCAATTATTATTGAGAAAAATAATACAGTATCATTAACTTGATAATTATAAAATGTTTGAATCAAAGTAATCAATATAAAAGCTAATATTATTATATAAATAGGAGTCATCCATATATTTTTAATAATGTTTCTATAACTTGATAAAATTGTTATTAATACAAATCCTCCCAAAATAATTAATATATTTAATATAGTAACAGCTGTTCCACCTATAACATATGGTGTTCCATTCATACCATTAGAGTATTCAACTTTAAATATAATAGACATAAGAATTGCTATAACAATTGCAACAATTATATATATAATAAAAAATTTATTTTTGTTTTTATTTTTATATTTTTCTTCATTATTTAGTAACAAAGTAGTAATGTATAATACAAATCCTCCAGCCCAAAGATATATAAGAACAATATACAATCTACCTAAAATTGTATTTAATATAGTTAAATTATCTATCTTAGAAATTGTATAGCTAGTTGCAAACTCTAAAAACAATAATAATATTGTAATAATTAATAAATAAAAGAATATACGACTTTCTTCATTATTTTTTTTCTTCTTTGTTATAAACATTACAAATACTGTAAGCATAAATAATAAACCACTTAATGTAAATCCAATACTTGCAAAATATGAGTCTATCACACAAACCACTTCCCTTTATAGTATTCTCTATATTAGTATACAAAATTTTAAAATAAAATACAATATTGATTTTTAAAATCATTTACTTTTTTATTTATATATTAAATTTTATTATATAAAAATGAATTGCGTTATTTCAATTCATTTACTATATTTACAAACTCAACAACTGATAAAGCTTCTGCTCTATATGTTAAATCTTTACCTAGGGATTTTAATATTCTATCTAACTTATTTAAATCATAATTTTTAAGATTATTTTTTAAATTTTTTCTTTTTTGAGCAAATGAATCTTTAACAAATCTATAAAAATATTCTTCATCATTAACTATATACTTTTTATTCTTTTTTAATTTTATAACCATACTATCTACTTTCGGCATTGGTATAAAACTTTGTTTAGACACATTTACTATTTTTTTTATATCAAAATTATATTGTAAGAAAACTGACAATGAGTTATAGTTTTTTGAATTTGGTTTTGATGAAAATCTTTCTCCTACTTCTTTTTGAACCATTATAATTATTTCATAAGGATCAGATTCACTAATTATCTTATTTATAATTGCCGTTGTTATATAATAAGGTAAATTTCCTACAAAATAAATATGATTGTATTTTTCTCTATCTATATATTCACTTAAATTTACTTTCAAAAAATCTTTAAAGACTATATTAATTCTATCTGAATCAATTGCTTCTAATATTTCTTTTAAACGTTCATCTATTTCAAAACAGATAATATCGCAATTCTTTTTTACAAGTTCTTTTGTTAATGCACCTGCTCCTGGACCAATTTCCACAATTAAATCATTTTCATTAGGATTAATATTATCAGATATTTTTTTTATAATATTTTTATCTTTTAAGAAATTTTGCCCCAATGATTTTTTGTAATTAAAACTTTTCATCTCTTCCATCCTTCTCTAAGTACTTTAAATTCCTGATTTTTTACTCTTCCTATTGTTTTAATTGCATAATCTTGTGAATCAGTTAATAAGTCTATATCATTACCGCCAACACCTCTATCTAACACTATTGCAATAATTGGTTCGTTAGATATTTTTCCAACTTCAAATTCTAATATAGTTCCACAAGGATAATTTTTACTACTAGCAACTATTCTTACATTCCCATATGTTGCATCATTATAATATATACCTTCTTTTAATACATTTGTATTAGGAGGACACGCAAGATATCCTGAACATAATGGGCAGTCTCCTACATAACCAGTTAAATCTCCAGTAAAAGAGAATAGTGGATTATAAAGTCCTTCTTTATATAATTCTAATTGAGTTTTCTCAATTTTATCTTTATCTACATAATTAGATAAGTTAAAATTAAATGCAACAGCTAAACTAGTTGTATTAATAGATGAAGTTGTAAAAGCAAAAAAAACAATCACTATAACAACAATTGTTTGAACCATTTGAATTATTTTTGTTCTTATATATTCCTTCACTACAATACATCTCCTAATGAGATTATATAATAAGTACTTTTAAATGTCAAAAATTGAAGTTATATTATTATTTGTTACTTCTAATATTTTATTTTTATCTATACCCGTTATTTCAAATATTTTATTTAAAACATAATAAACATTATAAGGATTATTTTGTTTTCCTCTAAAAGGTTCTGGTGATAAGTATGGACTATCTGTTTCTAAGACTAAATCATTTATACCTATTTTTTCTATTAATTCTCTTAATTTAGAATTTTTAAATGTTAATACACCACCAATACCTAATTTATATCCTAACTTTATAAAATTAATTGCCATTTCATAACTTCCACTATAACAATGAATGATTCCTTTTAACTTTCTTGTTTTTAATATATCATAACAATCACCTATACTATCTCTAATATGAACGATTATAGGTAAATTATATTTTTCAGCTAAATCTAATTGCCTAATAAATAATTCTTTTTGTAATTCTTTATTATCTTTATTCCAATAATAATCAAGACCAATTTCTCCTATTGCTATGATTTTATTATTTTTAATTAAATCTTCTAATTTTTCTATATTATCTAAATCATTTACATTTTCTGGATGAATTCCTATCGCTGGATATAAAAATCCATTATATTTTTTTGATAAATTTAATATTTCATCTATATCTTTGAAACCACTAGCGCAATTAATAACTTTTAGTATTTTTTTACTTTTAAGTTCTTTAATTAATGAATCTATATCTTCATAATACTCACTTAATATATGTGCATGACTATCTATCATTATTTATCTCCTTTTAGGTAATCTTTTTTATAATATACATTAATCTGATATTTTTTTCAATTATTTATTTTGATAATAAAAAAGAATAAACGAATGTTATTCTAGTTTAATATATTTGATTTTATTATATTGTTAATAATTTTAGAAGTATTAACTATATTCTCTATTTTATCTTTTCCAACTATTATTATGGCTCCAAGTAAATCACTATCTATAACAATAGGTTGTATAACTGACTTTCCCTCATCAATCGTATTCATTAAAATATTCAGTCTTTCTTCATGATTATTTACAAAAAACTTTCTCTCCTGTATAATTTTCATAATACCAGAGTTTACTTCATCATCAATTCCAAGTGCTTTATTGTTTATAACTATATATATTTTATAATTAAGTATAGATGAGAAACATTTAGTTATTTTAATTAACTCATCATTGTAATTTTTTAATTTAGAATATCGTTCTAAAATTATTTTTTCATCATCCAATATTATTTGAAAGTCATCTCCAGTTGCGATATTTAAGCTTCTTCTTAATTCTTTCGGAAGAACAATTCTTCCAAGCTCATCTATTTTTCTTACTATACCAGTATTTTTCATTTATTCACCCTATTTATAGTGTGAATATTTTATTATTTTTTATACTTTAAATTTCATATTATAAATAAGTTCTAATAATTCTTCTAAATAATATATATAATTTTTTTGTAAACTAGCCTTAAGCAAAGTAATTAATATTGAATCATTTTTATACTGAAAATTAAACTTATTACTTATTTTAGTTGTTTCATAAAATAAATTTTCTATATTCAATTGTTCATATACTTCTCTTTTTAATTTTAATACAACTTTTAAATTATCATTAATTAATACTTTTACCATAGTAATCATAATTAATTTCTCTAGATATTTCTCATGAGCGTATATTTCAAGAGAATGATTTGTCATTCCAAATCTGTCTCTTATTTCAGATAAGACTTCATTTAGTTCTTTTTTATTTGTTATGCCATTAATCTTTTTATGTAATTCTATAACTATGTTACTCTCATCTGTGTACTCACTACCAATATGAGTTTCTACATTAATTGGAATTGTTTCTTTGTCTTCTTCATTGTCTAAATCTATGCCATTTACCTCTTCGTTAATTAAATCTAAATACATACTTACTCCTACTGAATCAATGAACCCAGCTTGTTCTTTGCCAAGAATATCACCAGCACCCCTTATTGCTAAATCACGCATAGATATTTTATAACCACTACCGAGTTCAGTAAACTCTTTGATTGCTTCAAGTCTCTTTAAAGCAGTACCTGTAAGAACTTTTTTATACATTAAATAAGCATAAGCAATTTTATCACTTCTACCTACACGCCCTCTAATTTGATATAATTGACTTAAACCAAACCTATCACTATCAATTACAACAATAGTATTTGCATTTGGTATATCAATACCATTTTCAATAATAGTTGTACTAACAAGAACATCATATTTCTTGTTAGTAAAATCATATATAATATCTTGCATTTGATTTTTAGTCATTTTTCCATGTGCATAACAGATTCTAGCTTCTGGTATAAGTTTTTTATATTTATTTACAAGATTTTCCATATTAGTAATATTATTATATAAAATAAATGATTGACCTTTTCTAGACATTTCTTTTAATATAACTTCTCTTAATAACATTTCATTATATTCTATAACATATGTTTGAACTGGAAATCTATTTTTAGGTGCACTTTCAATCAATGATAAATCTCTAATTCCCACTAAAGACATTTGCAAAGATCTTGGTATAGGAGTTGCAGAAATTGATAATACATGGACATTAGACTTAATTTTTTTTATTTTCTCTTTTTGCTCAACTCCAAATCTATGTTCTTCATCAATTACTAAAAGTCCTAAATCTTTAAACTCAACATCATTACTTAAAAGTCTATGAGTACCAAATAATATATCTATCTTACCTTCTTTTAATCTATTTAATTTTATTTGAATTTGCTTGTTAGTAAAATGTCTATTTACCAGATCTATATTTATACCATAATTCTTAAATCTTTTTACAGCGGAATCATATTGTTGATGAGACAAAAGAGTTGTAGGACATAGATATGCTACTTGTTTACCATTAATTACTGCTTTATACATTGCTCTAAATACAACTTCAGTTTTTCCATAACCAACATCCCCACATAATAATCTTTCCATTGGCCTTGGTTTTTCAAGATCTCTTTTAATCTCCTCTATTGCTTTTAATTGATCAACAGTTTCATTATATTCAAACTCAGATTCAAATATCATTTGGCTTTCATCATCTTTTTCAAAAGGTTTAATTGTTGCTTTATTTCTTTCTTTATATATTTTAAGTAATTCCCCTGTTATATTCTTAATACGATCTTTTATTCTAAGTTTAGTTTTGGTCCACTCAATACTATTTAATTTATTAATCGTAGGCTTTACGCCTTCCTTAGAAGAATACTTATATAACTTAGATATATCTTCTACTGGTAAATATAATTTATCATTACCTTTATATTGAATTAATAAATAATCCATTTTCATACCATTTTTTTCAATAGTAGTAATTCCCTTATATATTCCTATCCCTGACTTTCTGTGTACGACATAATCTCCAATATTTATACTATCTATTGACATTATTTTACTTCCATATGTTGTTTCTTTTACTTTATTTTTATTTGAATATCCATTATATAAATCAAATTCCGAAAAATAATAAGAATTTTTATACACAAAACCATTATTAAGTGTATAATTTAATATTTTAATAGATTTATCAATATTTTTAATTTCATTAATTAACAATTTATTTGTAGTACATAAAAAACCATTATTATTTTTAATATCCTTAACAAATTTTTCTTTATTATAATCATATTTATCAATAGTCTTTGCTTCTATATTTAAATCAAAATTTTTATTATTAATTGTATCAATAAAAATATCATCTTCTTTTATTAAATCCTTAACTTTAAATAATTCTTTTTCAAGATTCAAATATTTAATTTGTGGCAAATTCATTTTCTCTTGTTCTAGAAGTTGGTTATAATCACTAAATATAGTAATACTATTATTTAAATATTCTCTAATCGATGAGGTGTTATCTGCAAAATCATCTTTTATAATTCCTATTTCAATAGTATTTATATTCTCAATTGATTTTTGAGTTAAAGGATCAAAATATCTTATATTTTCTATTTCGTTATCAAAGAATTCTATTCGTATTGGATTTTTTTCTTCTATTGGAAATACATCAATTACAAAACCTCTAACTGAGTAATCTGATACATCATACACAGTACTTTCTCTTTTATAACCATTCATATTTAATTTATTGATTAATTCATCTCTATTTATCTTATCACCAATATTTAATTTAATTTTATTATTTTTAAATATACTCTTACTAGGTAATTTTTTAATAAAACTATTTAAATGAACTATTATTATTTTTTTATTTTCATCATTCAGTCTATTTAAAAGATTTGCTCTCATAAACAATAGTTCTGGAGAAGATGCTATTGCTTTTTTAGTTATAATATCATCTTCAGGAAATAAATATACATTATCAATATAATTTTTTAATGAATTATACACATCAGTAGCCTCATTTAAAGTTGGTATTACTAATAACATATCTTTATTAGACTTTAAAAAGATATATAGCAATAATTGATTATATATTTCATTTTTATTTATTGATATTTTTTTATATTTATTAATATCAAAATCAAATAATTCTAAACATAAATATTTATTCATTTGAATTACCATTATATTTTTGCATAAGCTCATCTATTGTCATATAAGAAAAATCTTCAATTATTTTTGAAGTTATATCAAATAATTTATTTAATTTATTATTATCTTCATCACTGAATTTTCCAAGTACATAATCCATCCTAGGTATATTTTTGTTTTTTGATATACCTATTTTTAGTCTATAAACATCTTCACTTTTTAATTGATTAATTATATTTTTAATTCCATTGTGGCCATTATCTCTACCGCCTCTTTTTATTTTAAAAGTACCTACTTCGTAATCTACTTCATCATATATTATTAGTACATCCTTAAGTTCTAAGTTATAATAATTAAAAAATTTAATAACACATTCACCAGATAAATTCATAAAAGTTTGAGGCTTTAATAATATTATTTTTTCTCCATTGATAATATTTTCACAATATTCACCATTATATTTATTTTTAAAAGTTAATGAGTTTTTTTTAGCATAAAAATCAATTGCTCTAAATCCACAATTATGTCTAGTATTAATATAATTCTTACCAGGATTACCCAATCCTACTATTAACTTCATACAATACACCCTTTCACTTTTATACTCTTATCACTATTTAAACTCATTATATAATTTATTTTTACTAATATTATATCTTTCAGCTATTTCCCTAATAGCATCTCTTTTAGTATAACCAGAAGAAATTAACTCATTTATCATTTCTTCATAATTATTATTATCATCAATATTTGTTGAACCTTGAACGATAATGACAATTTCTCCTTTTATATTATCACATAATTTAATAACATTTTCTATATTATCTCTTATTATTTCTTCATATAATTTAGATATTTCTCTAACTAAAGCTATTTTTCTATTACCTAATACTTCTAGCATCAAAGATAGAGTATCTTTAATTCTATGAGGAGCCTCATAAAAAATTAATGTATGTTTGATTTCTTTTAAATCAATTAATTCTTTTTTAGCATATGTTTTTTTCTTATTCAAAAAACCATAAAATAAAAATCTTTGGTTGCTTATTCCAGACATATTAATTGCAGGTAATAAAGCATTTGGACCAGGTAAAGCAATAACATTTATATTATTTTCAATTGCATAGTCAACTATAACATTTCCAGGATCACTAATTAATGGAGTTCCTCTATCCGTAACATATGCTATATTTTTTCCTTCTTTTAGTATAGAAATTATTTTATCTTTATGAATCATTTCACTATATTTGTGACAACTTTCTACTTTCTTATTTATATTTAATAATTTTAATAATTTTAATGTTTCTCTACTATCCTCAGCATATATTATATCACATTCATTTAAGATATTTTTTGCTCTTATAGTAATATCATCTAAATTACCAATAGGAGTTGGTACTAAATATAAATTTCCATATTTACTCTTTTCATAACTTCTTTGTATCATATTTTACCCACTCTATATTTTTATATCCTTTCCTTATTTTCCAAACATTTTAAGTATTTCTTCTGTATATTCATCATTATCATTATGTACATATAATGGCGGTAATATTTTTAATCCACTTTTGCCATTTTTATGACCATCGATTAATACTAAATTAGACTCAACTCCAACTTTTGGATATATAAATCTTATTCTTTTTGGTTCAATATTATTTTTTTTCATACTACTAATTATATCAATTAATCGATCTGTTCTATGAATTAAACAAACAGAACCACCATTTTTTAATAACTTTTTAGATATTTTAAATAAATCATCTAATTTAAATTTAACCTCATGTCTCGCTAAAGTTTTGATATAATTATCATTCGTTATACTATTTTCATTATATTTAAAATATGGAGGATTACATGTTATCAAATCAAAAGTATCTGTTTCATATTTATTTACTAATTCATTTGCATCTATATTTATTATTTTAATTTGACTATCTAAATCATTTATAGATACTGAACGAATAGCAAGATCATATATTTCTTTTTGTAATTCTACACCTATTATATTAGCCTTCGTTTTCCTTGAAAAAATTAGTGGTATAGGTGCATTTCCGGTGCATATATCTAAAATGTTTCTAGTATTTGGCGTAAGAAGAGCAAAATTTGGTAATAATACACTATCTAAACTAAAATTAAAATAATCTGAATTTTGTATTATTTTTAAATTATCATAGTATACTAAATCATTTATTACTTCTTTTCTCATTCTTTTTCGATACATCCACTTCTACTTTTGTATTATCATTTACCATTAATGCTATATATTTTTTTCTTGGAATATCTAAAGATATAACTATTGCCTCTTCTCCATTTACTTTTACTTTATCTCCAACTTCAGGTAAATATTTTCTATACTCTGTATATAAATCATCCTCATATTTTAAACAACAGAGAAGTCTACCACACAAACCATTAATTTTTTGTGGATTTAATGCTATGTTTTGATTCTTTACTTGTGCTATTCCGACAGAATCTAAATCATTTAAGAATGATGAACAACATAATTTTCTTCCACATGGCCCTATACCAGATATTTCCTTTGCTTTGTCTCTTACACCTACTTGCCTTAATTCTATTCTTGTTTTATATATTGAAGCTAGTGATTTTGCTAATTCTCTAAAATCAATTCTATTATCAGCTAAAAATTGAAATACTAATTGTTTCTTATCAAAAGTATAATAAGAATCTAAAAACTTCATATCAAGCTCTAATTGGTTTGCTAAAGATTGGGCCTTATCTTTTGCTTTTAAAGCACTCTTAATGTTATTTAAATGTTGTTTTTCATCATCACTATTAGCTTTTTTTACTACTTTACTATGATCTTTTTTATCATCCTTGACATATATAGATGCTATTGTACCAAATTGTAATCCTCTCTCAGTTTCTACTATAACATTATCACCTATCAATAATTCTATATCATTATCATAAAATGTATATTGTTTACCACCTTTTTTAAACTCTACTCCAATTGTTTTCATATATTACATCTTCCCATTTCTATAATCAATCTATCTATACACATATTTTTATTTAAATTAAAATTTATTCTATTTATGCTATCATTAATAACTAATATTTTGCTTATTAAACTATTAATATCATTATTTTTTAGTAAAGCATCACTAATAGAATCACTATTAACTATACAATTTAATGCTTCCATATATTTATTTAACATATATTTTAAAATATTAACTAGTAAATCTCTATCTTCAATCAACTTATAAATTTTAGAAAATAATGATATAGAGTTTACTCCCAATTTTTCTATACTTTCAATTAATGAATTTGCAATATCTATACAACTGTCTTCATATTTACTATCAATATAAGAAGAAATAAATATTTTTTGACATCTGCTAGCAATAGTATTTTTAACCACATCTATATTTGTCGTTAATAAAAAAGCGTAAATATTTTCAGCTGGTTCCTCTAATGTTTTTAGTAAAGCATTATATGAAAAATCATTTAAATTTTCACATTTATCTATAACATAGATTTTTGAACCATCAAATTGCGATGTTGTTGTTAAATTTTTTAATAAATCTCTTATATCATCTTTTTTTATTATACCATTTTTTTCTTCTAAAAAGTATATATTAGGATTACTATCTACACTATTTTTATTTTTTAATATAAAATCATTAAATATTTTTAATAATACTGGCTTTATTTCACTTAAAGATACATTCCCTATTAGAAATGCATGAGATAGCTTTCCTTTTTTATATATTTTTTCAAAATAATGGTATAAATTATTCACAATTCCTCCACATAATTAGTAATACTAATTAAAGTATTTCAAATATATTATAGCCAATATTCCAAAAAAGTCAAAAAGATATACTATTATTATCGTATAAATATTTATTGGTACTATCTTCCCAACAGAACTCAATACTAAATTTAGAGTATATAGTAAACATAAAGTACACACCAATTTTTTTATTATATACATAAAACTCCCTCATAAAAAAATATGAGAGAGTTTTTTATGATATTACTTTTCTATCTTCTAATGCTTTTGAAATCATTAATGGATCAAGATATTCTATCTCACCACCCATTGGTATACCATATGATAATCTAGAAATTTTTAAATTATATTTTTCTAATAATTTTTGTATATATAATGAAGTAACTTCTCCCTCAATAGATGGATTTAAAGCAAAAATCACTTCTTTTACTTCATTTTCTACTCTATTTAACAATGTATGTATGTTAAGATCTTCTGGATTAATGCCATCAATTGGAGATATCAAACCATTAATTACATGAAAACAACCATTATACTTTTTTGTTTTTTCTATAAAAAATACACTTTTAGAATCTTCAACTATACATATAGTCTTTTTATCTCTATTTTCATCAGAACATATATCACATATATTTTCATCACTCAAGCATCCACAAATTTCACAATTTCTAATTGTTTTTTTAAAATTAATTAAAGAATCAGCTAAATTTTCAACCTCATCTTTATCTTTTTGACATAGAGCATATGCATATCTTTCTGCAGTTTTTTCTCCAACTCCAGGTAATATTGATAAATTATTAATTAATTGTGTAAAACTTTTTGGCAATGGCATTTTTTAGAATAATCCTCCAAGACCATTAGTATATTTACCTAATTTTTTATTCTTATCATCTATAATTTGCCTTAAAACATCATTAACGGCTACTAATAAAACATCTTCTAACATTTCGTGATCTCCTAATACATCACCATTTTTAATGTTTATTTTTTTTATTTTATTACTACCAAAAGCTTCTACCAATATATTTTCATTTTCATATTTGTATATTGTTTCATCTATTTCTTTTGTAGTTTTTTCTAATTGTGATTGTAACTTTTTTGCTTGAGCCATCATTGCTTGTATATTCATAACTTTTCCTCCTAAATTGTAGTGTAATCATTTCCAAATATATCTTCTACACTATCTTGTAACACTGTATTTTTTGTAGCTTTTTTTTGTTTAGGACGTTCTTCAATATATTGATATTTAACCCCTGCTTTTATATTTTTTATATACTCATTTCTAATATCAATCCATTGTTCAGAACTTACTGCAACAACTACATATTTTTTATTATACAACATATTTATAAATTTTTGAATATCTTCTATATTTTTGTCAAATAAAACCACCTCAAAATTATTTTTAAAAGTAAATAATATATTTTTATCCGATACTACTTCTGGGATTGATTTAAGTAATAAATTACTAATTGAATTATAATCTTTACTTGATACATATTCTTCAACTATTTTAAATTTATTAATAAATTCATTTTTTAGCTCTTTATTTGCACCAGATAAAGCATTATTAATATTTATTTTTTTATCATTATTGGACAATAGATTGTTACAATTAAATTCAGCGTTATTATTAACATTTTCACTAATATCTTCATTATTTTGACAAACTTTTGTTTTATAATTTAACTGATTTGTAAATAGTAAAGTAGCTTTAAGAAAATATATTTCAATTAATATCTTTTGATTATTTGTTTTTTTTAACTCATTATTCAATTCAAATAAATTTTTAGACAATTCAAATATTTTATTTATATCAATTTTATTAAACTTAGATAGAATATTTTCATATTCAATATCAAAATAATTATCTGTTGAATTATAAATTAATATATTTCTTATTAATATTTCTAATTTATTAACAATACTAATTAAATTTTTTCCTTCATTTATATATTTATTAATATTATTTAAAAGTTCTTTAACATCACCTTTTGTTATTGTTTCTAATAATTTAGATACTTCTATATCGCTCAATTCGCCAATTAAATTATAAACCTGATCAGTAGTAACATTTTCTTCATTAATTGAAAGAATTTGATCTAACAAATTAATCGAATCTCTTAATCCTCCATCGCTTAATTTAGCTATTAAATTTAATACATCCTCATTTATATTTTTATTTTCTTCTTTTAAAATATATTTTAATCTCTCTATTATTGTTTTATTGTTAATTTTTTTAAAGTCAAACTTCTGGCACCTTGAAACAACAGTAGCTGGAATCTTATTAAATTCAGTGGTTGCTAATATAAATATTACATGACTTGGTGGTTCCTCAAGAGTTTTTAACAATGCGTTAAACGCACTTGAAGATAACATATGTACCTCATCAACTATATATACTTTATATTTTAGACTAGATGGCAAATATTTTACACTATTTCTTATTTCTCTTATTTCGTCAACACCATTATTACTAGCAGCATCAATTTCAATTATATCTATTTCATTATTGTTTTTATTTTTACAATTATCACATTCACCACAAATATCATCTTTAAAATTCAAACAATTTACAGCTCTAGCAAATATTTTTGCAATTGTAGTCTTTCCAGTACCCCTTGGCCCACTAAATATGTAAGCGTGATTAATTTTATTGCTTTTAATGCTATTTTTTATTATTTTAATTATTACATCTTGACCAACTACTTCTGAAAATTTTTTTGGTCTATATTTTCTATAAAGTGATATATATGCCATAATTTCCTCCAAATTAATTATATCAAATTAATAATAAATTAACTATCTTTTATCATAAAAAAAATTACTTAATTCTTTACTAAATTTTATTTCTTGTTCTGTTTTTATTTTAATATATTTTGTAGTATTTACTATATCTTTATTTTTGTTTAAAATATAATGTACTTTTTTTATTCTTGCTTCGTTTATTACTTCTTGACACATTTTGCAAGGAAATAAAGATACATATATTTCACAATCACTCAAATTATATGTATTTAATTTTTTTGCAGCTTTCCTTATAGCTAATATTTCTGCATGTGCAAATGGATCTTTATTTTTTATTTTTTTATTATATGCATAAGAAATTATTTTATTATTCTTACTTATTAAACAAGAAACAGGAACATCATTATTTTTTAAAGCTTTTTGATTTAATTTAATCAATTTATTTATAAACAATTCATTCATAATATCTCCTCATAAAAAAAGTGCACACGAATTTGCTTTTTAAGGCTGCTATCTTCCGACTCTGACCTGGTTCAAACCATTTTCGTTGCACGCATATATATTACACTAATTTTTTTAAAAAATCAATAATTATTGTTAAAAATATGTTTCATGTGAAACATATTAATTTTAAACTTCATATTTAATTTTAAGTTTCACGTGAAACTTAAATATACTTTCATTTATAAGATATTACACATTTGTTTATTTTTGCATTTATATTTATTAATAATTAGTATTTTGATAACATTTTAATTAAATTTATTATGTTTCATGTGAAACATTAATTAAATTATGTTTTAGTATTATGCAAAATTATTTCCCGGGAAATAATTTATAAAATATTACATATAAAATTTTAATTTTGAAACTACATTATAAAAATAAATATATATCAATACATTATATAAATAGTTCTAATATTATAATTTAAATATGTTTCATGTGAAACATTAATTAAATTATGTTTTAGTATTATGCAAAATTATTTCCCGGGAAATAATTTATAATAATTATCAATTTATTTTAATAATATGATAATAAAAAATAGTTAAGTTGTTAATACTAAGTATATAAATAATAAATTATAATTATCTATGTTTTATTATCCTATTACTGATTCGTAAATAATTTTACTATATATCTGAATTTAAATAAGTAATATATAAATGTTTTATGTTATAAAAAAAGAAAATGCTAATTTGCATTTTCTTCATTTTCTTCTACTATTTCTTTATCAACAATTGAAATAGAAGCAACTTTATTATTATCTTTAAGATTAATTAATTTGACTCCTTTCGTTACTCTTCCCATCTGTGAAATAGAATTAACATCCATCCTAATAATTATACCATTCTTTGTAATAATCATTACATCTTTATCATTTTGAGTTGACTTAAAACCAACTACTTTACCATTTTTTTCAGATAAATTTATTGTTTTTACACCTTTGCTTCCACGTTTTGTTTCTCTATATTCTTCTATTTCAGTTTTTTTACCATATCCATTCTCAGTTACTACTAATAATAAGTTTCCAGGTTTAGATATTTCTGTACCAACGCAAATATCACCATTCAAGTTTATACCTCTGACTCCAGAAGCTGTTCTACCCATGATTCTAATTTCATTTTCATTAAATCTAACCATTCTACCATTTGATGAACACATTAAAATTTGACTATCTCCTTCAGTTACTTTAGCAGAAATTAATTCATCATCATCTTTTAATGTTATTGCAATTTTACCTGTTTGTCTTATATTAATATAGTCTTCATATTTAGTTCTCTTAACTAAACCATTTTTAGTACTTAAAAGCAAACATTTGTTTATATCTTCGTTATTTACTTTAACCATTGCGTTAATTCTTTCATCTTTTTCTAGTTGTAATAGATTAATAATTGGTAATCCTTTACCGGTTCTTGAATATTCTGGTATATTATAACCTTTTAGCCTATAAACTTTACCTTTATTACTGAAGAATAAAACATAATCATGCGTATTTACTGAAATTAAATGTTCCACGAAATCCTCTTCTGTTGTTGTTATACCCTTAATGCCAACTCCTCCACGATTTTGAGACTTATAAGTATTTTTAGCAATTCTCTTAATATAATTTTTGTTTGTTAAGGTAATCATTACTTCTTCCTGAGGAATTAATGCTTCATCTTCTATATATTCTACAGCAGTCATATCTATTGTAGTTCTTCTATCATCACTATATTTATTTCTAATTTCAAGCATTTCTTTTTTAATAATATCTAAAACTTTTTGTTCTGATTGTAAAATTGATTTTAATTCTTCTATTTCTTTTAATAATTCTGCTAATTCTGCTTCAATTTTATCTCTCTCTAATCCAGTTAAACGTCTTAATTTTAGTTCTAATATTGCTTCTGCTTGTATAGTATCTAATCCGAATCGATTCATTAAATTAGTTTTAGCAATTTCATCTGTTTTAGCAGATTTAATAATTTTAATTACTTCATCTATATTATCTTGTGCAATTTTATATCCGTTTAAAATATGTACTCTTCTCTCATCTTTTGCTAAATCAAATTTTGTTCTTCTAATAATAACTACTTTTTGATGATCAATATATTTAGAAATAATTTCTTTTAAACCCAATGTTTTTGGAGTAAGTCCATCTAACATTAAGAATATTATTCCATAATTAATTTGAAAAGATGTATGCTTATATAAATTATTTAATACAACTTGAGGATTTGCGTCTTTTTTAAGAGTAATAGTAATTTTGATTCCATCTTTTAAATCAGTATGATAATCTGTTATTCCATCTATTATTTTATTATGAACTAATTCAGCTACTTTATTTTTTAATTCTAAAGTATTAACACCATAAGGTACTTCGGTAATTACTATGCAATTATGACCATGTATTTCTTCAATACTGGCCTTACTTCTAATAGTAATACTGCCTCTTCCTGTATCATATGCTTTTTTTATACCTGAGTTTCCAAGAATAATTCCTCCTGTAGGAAAATCAGGACCTTTTATATATTGCATCAAACCTAAAGTATCGATATCAGGATTATCAATATATGCAATACACCCATCAATTACTTCACCTAAATTATGTGGAGGTATGTTTGTTGCCATACCAACTGCTATTCCCAAAGAACCATTTACTAATATATTTGGAAATCTTGATGGTAGTACTTTTGGTTCTTTTCTAGTAACATCAAAATTATCATCCATATCAACTGTATCTTTATTAATATCTCTTAATAATTCTAATGATATTTTAGCAAGTCTTGCTTCTGTATAACGATAAGCAGCTGCTCCATCTCCTTCTATATTACCAAAGTTTCCATGACCATCTACTAACATATATCTTTGATTAAAATCTTGTGCTAAACGAACCATAGCTTCATAAATAGAACTATCGCCATGTGGATGATAATGTCCCATAACATTACCTACTGTTGTTGCAGATTTTCTATGAGGTTTATCAGGTGTATTTCCCTCTTCATACATTGACCATAAAATTCTTCTATGTACTGGTTTTAATCCGTCTCTTAAATCAGGAATAGCTCTAGATGTTATAACACTCATAGAATAATCTAAAAATGAACTTTTTACTTCATCTACAATATTATTTACTGCATGACTATCTCTTTCATGAAAACTTCCGCTAAATTCATTTTCTTGTTTTATTTCTTCTTCCATCACAAACCTCCTATATATCTAAATTTTTTACAAATTCTGCATTTTCTTCTATAAATGCACGTCTTGGTTCTACTTCATCACCCATTAATTTTTCAAATATTGAGTCTGCTAATACACAATCTTCAACTGTTATTTTACGTAATACTCTTTTATTAATATCCATAGTAGTTTCATTCAATTCTTCAGCATCCATTTCTCCTAAACCTTTCATACGTGCAATTTCAGCTCTAGCTCTAACATTTTCAGGTAATGATGCTAAATATTCATCTTTTTCTTTTTCATCTAGTGCATATTTTCTTGTCTTACCATGCATAATTCTAAATAATGGTGGTTGAGCTGCATAAATATGTCCTGCCTGTACTATAGGTTTAAAAAATCTATAAAATAATGTTAATAATAATACTCTAATATGGGCACCATCAACATCAGCATCTGTCATAATTATTATTTTGTCATATCTTAATTTACTTAAATCAAAATATTCACCAATTCCTGTTCCAAACGCAGTTATAATAGTTTTAATTTCTTCATTACCAAGTGCTTTATCAAGTCTTGCTTTTTCAACATTCAATATTTTTCCTCTTAAAGGTAATATTGCTTGTGTCATTGAATCTCTACCTTTTTTTGCTGAACCACCGGCAGAATCTCCCTCGACAATGAATATTTCAGATACTGTTGGATCTTTACTTTTACAATCCGATAATTTACCAAAAAAATTTGTTGTAGTAAGATCACTTTTTCTTGTAGCTTCTCTTGCTTTTTTAGCAGCCATTCTAGCATTTCTAGCTAATATAGCTTTATTTATAATAATTCTAGCATTTTCTGGATTTTCTAGTAAAAATTGTTCAAATCCTTCTGCAAATACACTATCTGCAAGATTCTTAACTTCTGAATTACCTAGTCTACCTTTTGTTTGACCTTCAAATTGAGGGTTTGGATGTTTACAAGAAACTATCATAGTAATTCCTTCTTTAACATCATCTTCTCTTAAATTTTCATCTTTATCTTTTAATATATTATTTTTCCTTGCATATGAATTTATTACTCTAACTAAAGCTCTTTTAACTCCATCTTCATGAGTACCTCCATCATGAGTATTAATGTTATTTACAAAAGAATAAATATTTTCATTATATCCAGAATTATATTGAAGTGCTACCTCAAACATAATTCCATCTTTTTCTCCTTCTAAATGTATTACATTATCATGAAGAACAGTTTTTCCTTGATTAATAAATTTTACATATTCACTTATTCCACCTTCATATAAGAAAATATCACCTTGTGTATCTTCCTCATCTCTATCATCTCTTAATGTAAGTCTTAATCCTTTATTTAAAAAAGCTAATTCTCTTGTTCTAGTTTTTAATGTTTCATAATCATAAATATCAGTATCAAATATATCTGCATCTGGTTTAAATGTTACTATTGTTCCTGTTCTATTTTTTTCACATTCACCAATCTCTGTTAATTTTTGAACAGTTTTTCCACCATTTTCAAATTTTGTTTCATATATTTTACTATCCTTATATACTGTTACAGTTACCCATTTTGATAATGCATTAACAACTGATGCACCAACACCATGAAGTCCACCAGATACTTTATATCCGCCACCTCCAAATTTTCCACCTGCATGTAACACGGTATAAACTGTTTCCACTGTTGAAATACCTGTTTGAGGATGTATACCAACTGGAATACCACGACCATTATCTTTTACCGTTATAGAATTATCTTTATTTATTACTATTTCTATATTATTACAATAACCCGCTAAAGCTTCATCAATAGAATTATCTACAATTTCCCACACTAGGTGATGCAACCCTTTTACATCCGTAGTTCCTATATACATACCAGGTCTTTTTCTTACTGCCTCTAATCCTTCTAAAACTTGTATATCTTTTACGCCATATTCTTCATTCATAATATCACACCCTCTCATTTAAATCATATATTTTGGCTTTTTTTATAATATTTTTATTAATATTTTTTAAATCTGTAGTTGTTATGAATATTTGTATATCTTTATTTAATGATTTAAAAATACTATTTCTATTTTTTTCATCAAGTTCACTAAATAAATCATCAAGTAATAAAATAGGAGTTATTTGATAATCTTCCATAAATATTTTTATTTCAGACAATTTCATAGCTAAAACTATTAGTTTTTGTAATCCTTGGGAACTATATTCTTTAGAATTATTCCCATTATGCATAAATTCAAAATTATCCCTATGAATACCAAAAGAAGTCATACCAATATTAATCTCTTTTCTTCTATTTTTCTTAAGTTCTTTTAATAATTTATCTTTATCATTTATTTCATAGTCAGATATGTAATTTAATTCAATTTCATTATTTTTTACATAGTTTTTAAAAATTGAATTAATATATTTATTTATAGAATCTATATATTTTTTTCTATAATTATATATTTTTATTCCCTCTTCTACTATTTTTTCATCTAATATATCTAAATATCTTGTATCTAATGTACTATTAGTTAATAGTTTTTTCAAATAATCGTTTTTATTTTTAATAAGCACGTTATAATTATTTAAATAATAAAGATATTCTTTATGCAACTGTGATATTTGTATATTTAAATAATTTCTTCTAATATTAGGTGATGATTTAATTAATTTTAATTCATCAGGAGAAAGTAAAATTATTCTATATTGAGAAATAAAAGAGCTTAATTTATTTTGTAATTTTGAATTTATTTTTGATTTTTTGCCATTTTTATCTAAATACAACTCTAAATTTTTTTTTTGTCCATCATCAAAATAATATATTTTTATTCTAAAATAATCAGTTCCTGTTTTAATTATAGACAATTCAGATGTAGTTTTAAAAGATTTAGCTAAACTACCTAAATAAATTGCTTCAAGTATAGATGTCTTACCTATACCATTTTTACCAATAATAATATTTAAATTTGAAAAATTATCAAAAATTTTTTTCTTGTAATTTCTAAAATTATTTAGTTCAATTTTTGTAATATTCATTTTTAAACCTCTTTAACCCCCAATTTTCGAATTTTTTATTTAAATAGTACTCCTACTCACTAATAAGATTATATCACAAATTTCCCTATAAAAAAAGATAATTTTAATTATTATCTTCTTTTTTTATTAATCTTTCATTTAAAACATACTTTAATCTTGTTGCTCTCATTATTTGATTTGTTAAAGAACCATACGATATATTAAACTCTAATGTTGTTCCATCTTTAAAAATAATTGCTGATTTTCTAGTATCTGTTTTAAAATACTTTTCAATTTTTTCTAAATTAATCCATACACAGTTAATATTATCTGGTGAAGTTGTTGGGAAAAATATTATTTGTCTACTTTCTTCAATTATAATTGGAGCCTTATGTGTAATTCCTAAAATTTTCTTCGTTCCTTCTTTTCTACCTTCATATGAACTACCAAAATATTCACAACTATGTTCTAATATTTCATGACAAGCTATATTTAATATATATTCATCTCCCTGTTCTATGACCTTTGTACACTCTTTACTAATTGGTAAGATTACTTGTGTATCTGAGTTGATTTCATATTTCATATTATAATACCCCCTTTCTTTAAAATTGATTTCTATACTAACATATTATATTTGTCGAATTTTGTCATTTTTTGTCGAAAATGGAAATATTTTCCAATAAATGTGTTTTACATAATAAAAAATGTAATAATTTATTAATTATTTTAAATAAACTATTACATTTTTTTTATATTATTAAATGATTACTAATTAGTTTGAATAGGAAATACAAGTTGAATAAAATTATCATTATCAACTTCTTTTAACACAAATGGTTTTACACCACTATTTAATAATATATATATATCTTCACTACTAAACATCTTTAATGATTCAAGCACATATTTTGAACTAAATGATATGTATATATTATTATTAGTTAAATTTTCTATACTAATTTTTTCTTCTACTTTACCCATTTCTGCACTTGATGCTTTTAATTTCAAATAATTATCTTTAATTTCTGCATCTATAATATATTTTTTACTAGATCCAGTTAATAATGATGCCCTATCTAAAGTATTGTAGAAATCTTTTAAATTTACTTTTATTTTATATTCAAACTCATTTGGAAAAATATTTTCAAGTTGTGGATAATTTCCATTCAATAATGATGATTGAAAAATAATATTATCTAACTTAAATATAACTTTATTACTAAATACATGTATTTCCATTTTTGAATCAGAATTTATAATTTTTGCAAATTCATTTATATTTTTTGCTGGAATCACGATATTTATATTTTCAATATACATTTCATCTAATTTTAGATTAATCTTTGAAATTCTATATGAATCTGTGGCAATACATTCAAATAAATCCCCTTGAATCTTCACATTTACACCAGTTAATACAGGGTTACTTTCTTGTAATGAGCATGCAAATGTTGTTTTATTAATTATTTCTTTAAATTTATTACTTGATATGCTTATTGGATTTTTCCCTTCTTCTAAAGAAATATTTGGATAATCTTCAACCATATAGCAATTAAAATTATATATAGAATTATTTGTTTTAAAAGATACTTCGTTGTTTTCAAAATTTTCTATTAAAATATCTGTTTCAGGTAATTTTCTAATAACTTCTAATAATGTTTTTCCATAAATAATAGAACATCCTGTTTCTTCAATACTTTTAATATCTTTTTTATCAATATAATATTGAATTGTTATATCATTATCTGTTGCTGTTAAATATAAACCATTATTTTGTAAATCAAATTTGATACAATTTAATACAGGTATTATATTTCTAGTAGATAAAGCTCTACTTACTGCATTTAGTCCTTCCATTAAAATATTTTTTTCAATTATTAATTTCATAATTTTACCTCCTTATTTATATATATCATAATATTATTGATTGTTGATATTGTTAATAACTGTTTTATGTTAAGTTATTAACAGGGTTTTTTAATTATTTTTTTTTGTTAGTTTGTTGATAACTGATTGATTTATTCACAAATTTTCTCTTTTAAGATTTTTATTTCTTCTTGTAATTTTAAATTAACTTTTAATTCTTCAGTAATTTTATCTCTTGAATAAATTATTGTTGAATGATCTCTTCCTCCCATCTCTAATCCTATTCTTTCTAGACTTTCATCAGTCATTAAACAACTGAGATATATTGCAATAGATCTAGCTGTAACAACATTTTTATTTCTCATTTTACCTTTAATCATAGAAGAATCTATTCCATAGTATTTTGCTACTACATCAATAATTTTAGAAACAGAATTTGTTCTATATATTACTTGGCCTACATATTCTCTTAAAGCATTTTGCGCTATTTCTAAAGTAATTTCATTAATATTTAATGTTACTCTATAAGCAACCAATCTAATTACTGCATTTTCAAGATTTCTAATATCACTTCCACAATTATTGGCAATATATTCAACAACATCTTCATTTAGTTGTGGAAAATCATTAAGCATAACCTTTTTTCTTATTATATTCTTTTTTAATTCAAATTCTGGGGGATTTATCGATTCAGTTAATCCCCAACCAAATCTAGTTTTTAACCTATCTTCTAAATATTTATAATCATTAATAGAAGTATCTGATGCAATTATAATTTGTTTTTCATTATCATATAGTGTATTAAAAGTATTTGTAAATTCAATCTGTGTTTTGGTAGCTTTTTCTAAAAATTGTATATCATCAATCATTAATACATCAACATTTCTATATTTTTCTCTAAAAGCTTCTAAATAAGTAATATTGTTATTATTTTTATTTCGTGTATTTACAATAGAAACATAGTCATTAATAAATTGTTCAGAACTTATATATAAAACTCTTTTATCTGAATGTGTAACTATATAATTACCAATTGCATGCATTAAATGTGTTTTTCCAAGACCGCTTTTAGCATAAATAAAATATGGATTATATAATTTTCCTGGGTTTTGTGCAACAGATAAGGCAGTTCCATATGCTAATCTATTTGATTCACCTACTACAAAAGTATCAAAAGTATACTTAGGATTAAAATTACTTTTATATTTATAATTAGTAATATTTTCTATTTGATCATCACTAATTTCTAGTTTTTTTTCTTCTTCATCTAATTTTTTTATATCTTTTTGTAATATATATTCTATCTCACAAGTATCGTTAGTTAAGTCATTAGCAATATCTTCAACTATTATATTATAAGAATCTTTTAGATTTTGTATATATAATTCATTATTATTGCTGTCAGGAACTATAATTGTAAACTTACTATTTTTGTAAGAATGCAATTTTAAATCCTTAAAAAGACAATTATATGTAATTGGAGAAACTCTTTTACTTATTCGGGATAATAATTCTTTCCATAATTCTTCTATAGTCATAATTTCTCCTTTCTTCTTGCTTACACAATTATTATAAATCATCTTTTATTAATGTCAAAACAAAATAATTTATTAACATTTATATTAACAATTTCCAAACAGTTTGTAAACATTTTTTTCTTTTATTTATTGTCATAGAAAGAGTTATTAACAATATTAACAAATTTTAATAAATGTTTATATTATTATGTTAACAACTTGTTGATAAGTTAACATAAAATGTTAATATATTGTTGATAAATTAACATAAAATAAAAAAATAAATTAACATAACATTTAATTTATGATAAAATAAGTTAGGTGTTGATATGGAACAAAAAACTAATTTGGAAAATTATCTAAAAAATATGTTTAAATATTATAAAGATAATAATTTTGAATCATTTATTAATAAAATATTAAGTTATAATATTGCAATTGGATCATATAAAAAAGATATTTCAATTATTTCTAAAAAAATATTTAATGACTTATTAAAACTAGATTTTAATAAAAATTTTGTTACTTATAACGAATATAATAGTTATTTTTATATTGAAAATATAGATGACAAAAAAAATAAAAGACATGATATTTTATTAGATATCCCTATATTTGAAGATAATTATGAATTTATTGCAAATAGTTTAGTTAAATATTGTTTTGAAAATAATATTAATTTTTCAATTAAATTAAACAAAAAACTTAAAAATACTATATTTCAAATGAGAGTATATAAAGTAATTGATGCAAATAAAATAATAGATTATTTTACAAAATCAGAAGAAATATCTAAATTAGTTAAATCTCGAACATTGCCTTTTTTGTACCAAACTAATTTAATAGGCGTATATACAGAAATATCCCCATATTCTTTTAAAAATATTTTTATAAAATATTTGTATCAATATTATTCTAAATATATGAATGTAGATGATATAAATATTGAAACATTTTTGAGATACATTGAATTGTCTTATAAAAATGAAAAAAAATTAAATAAAAAAAGAATGTTAATTATTTTATATAATTATATACACATAATAAATAATAATGATGATATTTTTAATTTATTTGAAGAAAATCTAGTAATGGATTTAAGTAGTTTTCAAGCTAATGATTTTATTATAAAATATGATAAAAATGAAATGATATATTTTATTAATAAAGAAGATAATAATATTGAAATTAGATATGAAAATGAAGACTTTTTTAATATTGCTTATGCAAAATATTATGAAAATATTATAAAAAAAGATACAAGTGACAAGTATTATTTATTATTTTATAATACATTTAATAATATACTAATTACTAATTATAAAAATATTGAAGGTATTTTAGATTTAATTAGTCCTAATATGGATAAGATAAATAAAATATTATTATTATCATCAAGTTTATATTTTGCATATAAAAAAATGAATTTTTCATTAAGACAAATTAAATTAATAATGGATTATTTAATCTCTATTATGGATAACTATGAAAAAAAAGATATATATCAAAAAAATAATAAGGTGGATAAATATATATTAAGTGATAACTATGCTAATAAGATAATTAACTTGAAAAATGGAAATATTATAACTATAAAAAAGTATATTTTAGATAATAAAATAATTGATAATATTCCAAATAATTGTATAGTAGAATTAAAAGAAGGTAAGAAGATAACTGGAAAAGAATTTATTGATAATTTGTATAATTATATTCCAAACTATAATAATTATTTAGAATTGATTAATGATTTAGTTGATTCTATTGAATATTAATTTGTTAATAATGAATTTTCAACTTAAATAAGTTGACTTTTAAAAAAACTTATAATATAATCTATTTCAGTCAAAGAGAAACGGAGGTTAATTATGAAAAGAACATTTCAACCAAATAATCTTAAAAAAAGTAAAACATCTGGATTTTTTGCTAGAAAAGGTACAAACGTATTAAAATCAAGAAGAGCAAAAGGAAGAAAAGAATTATCTAAATAATTCTATAAATATTTAATAACTAAATTTGATAAAAAAATCTTAATAGATATTTAGTTTCAAATTATCAATATGAAGTAAGATTACATCGTATAGGTAACTTACTTCTTTTATTTTAGATTTTATAAATTAAGAAAAATAAATAAATTACTTTAATTTAAATTAATTTTTTTATATAATATTTTCATCAAGCAAAATATATAATGTTATATATTAAAGGAAGTAATTATAATGAATAAAAAGTATATAATCAAAAAAAATGAAGAAATTCAAAAAATAATAAAAAACTCGAAAAAAATAGTTAATAAATATTTTATTATTTATTTAGTTAATAATAATTTAAAGTACAATAGATATTGCGTTAGTGTAAGTAAGAAAATTGGAAAAGCTAATATAAGGAATCTTTATAAAAGGAGAATTAAGGATATTCTAATGAAAAATAATTTTAATTCTTCTAATGATTATGTTATAATATTAAGGAAACCAATATTAGATATTTCTTATCAAGAAATAAATAATGAAATAATTAAGTGTTTAAAAGGAGAAAATTAATGAAAAAAAAGATATTAATAATAACATTAGCATTGTTAATGTTATGTGGATGTACTAAGAGATTTACTTTAGAAAATAAAGAAACTGAAACAAAGAAAAATTATGTTTCTAATATATTATGTAAGCCTGAAAGTGAAGATTTACAAAAAATCTATTTTGAAAATAAAAGTGAATTGTTAGTAGACTATGATAAATTACCACAATGTAAAAATTTGAAGATTAATTCAGGTGGATATGAAGGATTATGGACGACATTGTTTGTTAAACCACTTGCTTGGGTAATAGTAAAAATAGGATTATTAGTCAAAAATAATGGACTTGCTATAATGATAGTAGGATTGATATTAAGAGCGGCATTATTACCATTATCTTTAAAATCAGCTAATATGAATGAAAATTTACAAAAGGCTCAAAAAGATTTAGAAAAATTAGAAAGAAAATATAAAGGTAAAGAAGATAAAGATTCTATGATGTTAAAAAGTCAAGAAATGTTGATGATTTATAAAAAATATAATATAAATCCAATGTCAAGTTGCTTATTTGCATTTTTACAATTACCTATATTCTTTGCATTTTTAGAAGCCGTTTATAGAGTACCTGCTTTCTTTGAAAATAATTTTTTAGTATTTAATTTAGGTACTACACCACTAGAAGGAATATTAAATGGAAACTATTGGTATTTGATATTATTAGCACTAATTGTGTTAACAACATATTTTTCATTTAAAAATATGAATACTGCTAGTGGAGATGAAATGCAACAAAAACAAATGAAAATGATGAGTACTTTTATGATGATATTTATATGTATAGCTTCATTTAGTTTACCAACATCAATTGCACTTTATTGGATAGTATCAAGTGGATTTACTGTAGTACAAAATTTAATAGTTAAGAGAGGTAAGATGTAAAAATGGAGAAGTATAAATTTCAAGCAAAAAATGAAAAAGGATTATTAGAAAAAGCATTAGAAGAACTTAATGTTAAAGAAGAAGATGTAATAACTAAGCTATATGAGGAAAAAGGTGGTTTGTTTAGCGGTAAAAAATATACTATTGAATTAGTTAAATTATCTGATGTAGCAGAGGTTGGAAAGGATATATTAAAAGAATTATTAAATTCATTGAATATAATTGCTAATATTGAAACCAAAATTAGAGATGGTAAAATAAAATATGAAATATTTTCAAAAAATAATTCAGTGTTAATTGGTAAAAAAGGACATATATTAGATTCAATTCAAACATATGTAAGACAAGCTATATATAATGCAATAGATTTATATGTAAATATTACGATTGATGTTGAGAATTATAAAGAAAAGCAAAATTACTTTTTAGAAAAGAAAGTTAAAAAAATAGCTAGAGAAGTAACTTTATCAAAAGTTGAAGTTAAATTAGATCCAATGAATTCTTATGAAAGAAAAATTGTTCATGAAGCATTGCAAGGATTTAAATATATTAAAACTGAATCTGAAGGTGAAGAACCAAATAGATGTGTAGTAGTAAAATATTGTGAAAAAAGTGAAGAAGAGGAGTAAAAATACTCCTTTTTTTTATTTACAATGAAGTATGTTTATGCTATAATCTTGTGGAAAGAAAGGGGTATACCATGAAAGATACAATATGTGCGATTGCTACTTTAGTTGGTGATAGTTCTATTAACGTAATTAGAGTTAGTGGTGATGATTCAATTAATATTGTAAATAATATTTTTGATAAAAATTTATTAAATAAGCAAAGTCATACAATTACATATGGATTTATATATGATAAAGATGAAAAAATAGATGAAGTTTTAGTTTCTATATTTAGAAGTCCAAAATCATTTACAACAGAAGATGTGGTTGAAATAAATAGTCATGGTGGAAAAATTTGTGTTAACAAAATAATTGAGTTGTTATTAAATAATGGTTGTAGGCTTGCAGAACCAGGAGAGTTTTTAAAAAGAGCCTTTTTAAATGGAAGAATAGATTTATTAGAAGCAGAAGCTGTGGCTGATATGATTAGTTCAAGAACAGATAGTGCTAGAAAAATGTCAATGAAAGGTATTAGTAAAGAATTATCTAATAGAATAAATGATTTAAGAAGTAATATATTAACTTTAATAGCAAACATTGAAGTTAATATAGATTATCCCGAATATGAAGATGCAATTATTATTACAAGAGAATTAATAAAAGAAAAATTAGTATATATAAAAGATAAAATAAGAGAGTTATTAGATTCTAGTAAAAATGGAATATTAATTAAAAACGGAATAAACATATCGATAGTAGGAAAACCAAATGTAGGCAAAAGTAGTATATTAAATGAGTTGATTGGAGAAGATAAAGCTATTGTTACAGATATTAAGGGTACTACTAGAGATATTGTAGAAGGAAGTACTATATTAAATGGAATAGAAGTTATTTTTTTTGATACTGCCGGAATAAGAAAAACAACTGAAGTAGTAGAGTCAATAGGTATTGAGAAAAGTATAAAAAAAATAAAAGAATCAGATTTAATATTATTTGTTCTTGATTCATCAATAGAATTTGATAAAGAAGATAAAGAAGTATTAGATTTAATTAAAGATAAAAACGTTTTAATTGTATATAATAAAACAGATATAGGTAATTTTAAAAATACAATTTTAAATAACTATGATTATATAGAAATAAATACTAAAGAAAAAGATAAAATAAAAATATTAAAAGATAAAATTATAGAAATATTTAATCTAAGTGATATAGAAAAGTCTGATTATACATATATATCAAATGCTAGACAAATATCATTATTAAAAAAATGTCTAGAGGTAATAGAAGATATAGATAATGAGATAAAATCCGAAATTCCAATAGATTTAATTGAAATAAATATTAAATTATTATGGGAAACATTAGGTGAAATAACTGGTCAAGTATATAAAGATGAACTATTAGATGAAATATTTAGTAAATTTTGTCTAGGAAAGTAGATGATAGAATTGAAATATGATGTTATTGTAGTAGGTGGTGGACATGCAGGATGTGAAGCTTGTCTTGCATGTGCAAGAATGGGGAAAAGAACATTACTTATTACTGGAAACTTTAAAAATATAGCAGATATGCCATGCAATCCATCAATAGGTGGTTCAGCTAAAGGAATTGTAGTAAGAGAAATAGATGCTCTTGGTGGAGAAATGGGTATAAATACAGATAAAACACTTTTGCAAATTAAAATGTTAAATGTGAAAAAAGGTCCAGGGGTGCGATCTTTAAGAGCACAAGGTTGTAAGAATAATTATCCTAAAGAAATGTTTAATACCTTAAATCATATAAAAAATTTAGAATTAAAAGAAGATTTTGTTAAAGAATTAATAGTGAAAGATAAAAAAATAAAAGGTATAGTAACAGAAAAAGAAGAAAGAATTTATGCAAGTGCAGTAATTTTAACAACTGGAACATATCTAAATTCTGATATATTATGTGGACATGAAAGTTATAAAGGTGGTCCTCATGGTGAAAAAAATTCTATGTACTTAAGTAAATCTTTAGAAGAAAATGGTATAAAAATTATAAGACTTAAAACAGGAACACCACCAAGAATTTTAAAAGAATCTATTAATTTCGATGAAGTAAAAATTGAAGAAGGGGATAAAGATAAGTTAACTTTTTCAAATTTTTATGAAGCCTCATATGATCCAAATAATCAAAGACCATGTTATTTAACTTATACGAATAAAGAAACCCATAAGATTATTTTGGATAATTTAGATAAATGTGCATTATATAGTGGATTAATAAAAGGTGTTGGACCTAGATATTGTCCTTCAATTGAAGATAAAATAGTTAAGTTCAGTGATAAAGATAGACATCAAATATTTTTAGAACCAGAAAGAAGTGATGATATTGAATATTATGTAGGTGGTTTTTCTACAACAATGCCTCATGATATACAAGAGCAATTACTTCATACAATAGATGGATTAAAAAATTGTGTTATTACTAAATATGGATATGCTATAGAGTATGATGCTATAGATCCAACACAACTTAATATGAATTTAGAAAGCAAAATTATTGAAAATTTATTTACTGCAGGACAAATAAATGGAACCAGTGGTTATGAAGAAGCCGCAGCACAAGGTTTAATTGCAGGAATAAATGCAGTATTAAAAATTGATAATAAAGAGCCATTTATATTAAAAAGGAATGAAGCATACATTGGTGTATTAATAGATGATTTAATTAATAAAGGTATTACAGAACCATATAGATTATTAACATCTCGTGCTGAGTTTAGATTACTTTTAAGACATGATAATGCTATGATTAGATTAACTGATAAAGCATGGAATTTAGGTTTAATAGATGAAGAAAAATATAATATTTATCAAAAAAAATTAATAAAAATAAAAGAATTAGAAGAATATTTAAGTAACAATTATTTAGAAAATAATAAAGATAATAATGAATTTTTAAAAGAAAATAATTCATCAGTACTAACTGGAAAGATTAGATTAGTAGAATTAATAAAAAGACCTGAAATATCATTAAATAAAGTTCTTGATTACTTGAATTATGAATATGATAATGAAATATCAGATATGGTTGAAATAAATATAAAATATGAAGGTTATATTAAAAAGACTCAAAATGAGGTAAATAAAATGTTAAAACTAGAGGAAAAACAAATACCAGTAGATATTGACTATAATAATGTAAGAAATATAGCTACTGAAGCAAAACAAAAACTTTCACAAATAAGACCATTAACAATCGGACAAGCATCTAGAATAAGTGGAGTAAATCCATCTGATATATCAATGTTGCTTGTGTATTTAAAGAAAGAATATAACAAATGAAAATAGAAGAATTTAAAATTGAATGTATTAAATTAGGTATTAAATTGACAGATGAACAATTATCTAATTTAAGTGAGTATAAAAATTTATTACAGATGTGGAATAAAAAGTTTAATTTAACAACAATTATTAGTGATGATGAAATATATTTAAAACATTTCTTTGATTCATTATGTTTGGTTAAATGCGTTAATCTAAATAATCAAACATTACTTGATTTTGGAACAGGTGCTGGATTTCCTGGTATGGTTTTAGCTATTGTATTTAATAATTTAAATGTAACACTTTTAGAATCAAATAGTAAAAAAATATCATTTTTAAATGAAGTAAAAGGAAAACTTAAATTATCAAATGTTACTATTGTTAATGAAAGGGTAGAAGTATATGGTAGAAAAAATAAAGAAATATTTGATATAGTTACTTGTAGAGCAGTTTCTAATTTAAATATTATTTTAGAATTATCAAGTTCACTTGTTAAAATAAATGGATTATTTGTACCCATGAAATCTAATGTAAGCAAAGAATTAAGTGATTGTAAAGATAATATATCTAAGTTATCATATGATTTAATTGACACTTTAGAGTACGAATTGCCAAAAGAAATGTCAAAAAGAACAATATTAGTTTTTAAAAAGATAAAAAAAACTGAAGAAAAATACCCACGAAATTATAATATTATAGTAAAAAAATATAAATAATAATTAATTGATTAATTGTAAATAGAAAATATTTATTAAAAATAATCCTTGATAATTTGTTTTAAATGAATTAAACTTATAGTAAGATAAGAGAAAAGGGATTTTAATATGGAAGAAAATAATAAAGACAAAATTTTATATATATCAGTAGATGATATAATACCAAATAGATTTCAGCCAAGATTGGCTTTTAATGAAAATGAATTAAATGAATTAGCATCTTCAATATCAAAATATGGGGTTATTCAACCAATTATACTTAGAAATATTGGAAATAAATATGAAATAATCGCAGGAGAGAGAAGATATAAAGCATCTTGTTTAGCAGGGTTGAAAAAAGTTCCTGCAATTATAAACAATACAGATGATAACACAAGTGCTGAAATTGCTTTACTAGAAAACCTTCAAAGAAAGAATTTAACTCCAATAGAAGAAGCCCAATCTTATAAAAAACTAATGAATAGAGGGTTTACACAAGAAGAGATTGCCAATAAATTAGGAATAAGTCAATCTGCTATTGCTAATAAATTAAGACTTTTAAATCTTCCTAAAAAAGTTCAAAATGCTCTATTATATAACAAAATTTCTGAAAGACATGCTAGAAGTTTATTAACTCTAAATGATGAAGAATTACAAATTAGTTTATTAGATAGAATCATTAACGAAAGATTAACAGTAAAGCAAACTGAAGAAGAGATAGATATATTATTAAATAAAACAAAGAATGCAAATGATATACCAATAGAAATACAAAAATATATAAGTGGTGATAGAGTAGATAATATTGAAAAAGATAAGCAGGATATAAGTAAGTCACCATATGAAAGTGAAGAATTAGAAAAATTATTAGAAAGCAAAAATTCTAATGAACAAAAAACTAATTCATATGTATTTAAAATTCCAGATGTTGTAAATATAGATGATAATTTTAATACTACTAAAGAGTTCGATAGAGATAATAATTTATTAATAAAAGAAAACAAAGATTTTGAAAATGATATAAATCCATTTCAAAGGGATATTAATACAAATATGAATAATAATGTTTATGATAGATTGTCTCAAAACTTTAAAAATGATATCTTAGAAGATAATGATAATGTAACAGATAATCCTATTATAAAAGAAAAGGAAGAAATAAAAGAACAATCTTCTGAATACATAAATGATAATAATCAGACAAATATACCTAAAATTATTGGATTAATAAGAGATTGTTTAGGTGAAATAAAAGGCAGTAGTAAAATTATTTCTACAGAAGAAAAAGACTTATCTGATAAATATCAAATTATAATAGAAATAGATAAAAATATAAGTGAATAATTAAGTAACTTATATTTTTTTATCTAATAATTTATTAATTATAAGTAAATACATTACATTACTTTTACATTATGATAATAAAACTTCTTGTAATAAAAATCTAAGAGATGATATACTTAAATAAAGAAAAGAGGTAAGTTAAATGGGATTAATAAGAGCTTTAGTAGAGTCAACATCTTCATCTTTAGGCGATCAATTTAAAGAATATGTTAATTGCCCTACAACTGAAAAAAATATAATTATTCAAAGAGGACAAGTTAATCATGGAAAAGGTAATAAAAATCCTAGTGAAAATGTTATATCTAATGGTAGTGCAATAGTAGTGCCACAAGGAATGGCTATGATGATTATTGATAATGGACAAATAGTTGAATTTACTAGTGAACCAGGCACATATACTTATGACAAAAGTAGTGAGCCTAGTATATTTACTGGTTCTTTAGGACAAGGTATTAAAGATACTTTTAAAACAATTGGTAAAAGGTTTACTTATGGAGGTCAAGCTGCTAAAGATCAAAGGGTATACTATGTAAATTTATTGACAATACCAGGAAATAAGTTTGGTTCACCACAACCAAAGAAAATAACAGATGAAAAATATGGTATGTTAGAAGTAACATTTTTTGGAGAGTATGCATTTAAGGTAGTTGATCCAATTTTACTAGTAAATACAGTAATTGGTGCAAATCCAGCTGATAGTATTTCATATAATGATGTAGTTGGTTCACAATTACAAAGTAAATTTATAGAAAAATTAACACAAGCAATATCTGTTGTTATGAGAAAATATAAAGTTTCATTTGGTGATATGGGACTATACAATAGTGATATTTCTGATGAGATGAATGTATGTTTAGATGAAAGTTGGAAACAAAAATATGGTTTAGAAATTACAGATGTAGCTTTAAATGATATTAATTTAACAGAAGAATCAATGGCTAAGGTTAATAAAGTTGATGAAGCAATTATATTTTCAGGCCAAGCTATGCAATCAGGTCTTATGGCATCAGCATCAGCAGATGCTCTTAGAAATGCTTCTAGTAATGAAAATGGAGCTATGATGGGATTTATGGGAATGAATATGGCAGCAGGAACAGCAACTAATATGATGGGTGCCATAAATCAAAATAATTCAAATAATGGACTATACAATCCTAATCCAAGTCAACCGGAGAATGGTACATTATTTTCTCTATCAAATAAAGAATGTCCTAAGTGTCATAGTAAAGTAACTGGAAAATTCTGTAGTGAATGTGGAGAAAAATTAGAATAGGTATTATATTAAAAAACTCAGTACTATTTATATTTGTTACTGAGTTTTTTTGTATATTAATCTTTTTTTGAAATGTTTTCAAAAAATTCAATATTATTAAATCCAGGCTCAGTTCCATTTTCAAAATAACATATAATCCCATCTTTTTTAAGTTCACCAGATAAAGGATCAATTGTACTTATAGTTATACCTTTTGGTAATTCATACCAAGACTTAGTATTATTTTCTAAAGAAGTTATAGTTTTAGCCCAAATTTTCTTAGTAATTTTAGCATCATTTGTATTAACATCACTATTATCATCATTTCCTGCCCATACCATCATTAAGTAATCTTGATTATATCCAATAGTCCAATAATCTGTAGATGTACTACCACTTTTAGCTGCATATTTACTATCTAATTCATTTGAAATGCTTAAAAGTGTAGGAGAGGTATAACCAACCATTTTATAGTCATATGTTGATGTTAATAAATTATTTAGAATATATACATATTTTTTATTTAAAACATATTCGTTTTCATAATTATACTCATATAATATATTTCCTTTTTTATCCGTTATTTTTTCAATTAAATGTGGTGTCTCATGCTTACCTTCATTTGCAAGAGTTATAAATGCATTACTATAGTCAATTATATTTATCTCAGAAGTCCCTAGAGCAGAAGAAGCAATTTGTTTTACTTCTGTTTTAACATTTACTCTTTTCATTATGTTACTAAGCATATCGATACCTAAAAATAAATGTGTCTTCATAGCATAGATATTATCAGAGTATGCAATTGCAGAAAGCATAGTGATATTAGAATCAGCATATCTATTATTAGCATTTTTAGGTGAGTAAGTTTCATTACCTAAATTAAATGTTGTTCTTTCACTCAAAAAAGTACTAGCAGCAGTAAATCCATTTTCTAAGGCTGTATAATAAAGAAGAGGCTTTATAGTGGAACCAATTTGTCTTTTTGAAGAAGTAGCTCTGTTAAATTGAGATTTAGAATAGTCTTTTCCTCCGATTAAAGATACAATTTTTCCTGTTTTAGGTTCAACTATAATAGATGCAACTTGTAAAGTAGTATTACTCATTTCAATATTTATATTATTTTCTAACTTTTTTTGTACATTTTTATCATAATTTGTGTATATTTTTATTTCATCATTATTTAAAAGTAAATTTGGTATCGTTTTAATATTTGACATTTCTGATAAAACAGCATCTTTATAATAAAAAACACTAGATAACTCATTTTTTATATTTTTTCCATAAAAAACAAGTTCTTTTTTATAGATTTCTTCAATTTTATCTTTTTCTATATAATTATTTTTATACATAGAATATAATACATCTTTTTGTCTTTTTTTAGCATTGTCATAATTATTAATAGGGTTATAATAACTAGGATTTTTAGGTATACCTACTAAAATAGTAGCTTCTTCTAAAGATAGTTCATTAGGCTCTTTATTAAAATAATAATTACTAGCTTGTCTAATACCATAGTTTCCACCACCAAAATCTATAGTATTTAAATAGCCTTCTAATATCTCATCTTTATTATAATGAGTTTCAAGCTCGATAGTTAAAAAAGCTTCCTCAATCTTTCTCTGCCAAGTTTTATCAAATGTTAAATAAAGGTTTTTTATATATTGTTGTGAAATAGTAGATGCTCCTTGTCTAATCTCACCACTTTTAATATTTATTAACATTGCTTTAATAATTCTTAAAAAATCAAACCCGTTATGCTTGTAGAATTTCTTATCTTCTATAGATATGATAGCTTCTTTTACATAATCGCTTATATCCTCTAACTTAGTATAGTCACTAGAGTTAGTTTCATCGAAAATGTTATTTCCATCTTTATCATAAAAAACGATACTATCAGTATTATTAATATACATTTTAGGTGTGATAAACGCATAGATGTATAATCCAAAGTAGATTATAATACTACTGAATACAAATAATGTAAGTATTTTTAAAATAAATATAATTTTTTTCATAAAATATCACTATATTTATTATGTAATATAAATGATAAAAAATACTTGATTTATTATTAAAAATAAGTATAATTTATATGGAAAGAAATAGTCTAAGGAGGACAATGCATGAAATTTAAAACAATAACTAATGAAGAATTAGAAACTTTACCTTTTGATGATATTGCTTATATTATATTAAAGGAAAAAGGTAAAAAAATGAAAATAAGCGATATATTTAAAATTATATGTGATACTTTAAACTTGGGTGATGAGGTATTTGAAAATCAAATAGGTGATTTTTTTGCTTTATTAGCAACTGAAAAAAGATTTATTCAGTTAGAAAAAGGATATTGGGATTTAAGAGAAAATCATACTGCTGAAATAAGCATAAAAGAAATAGAAGATGAATTAGATGATGAGATATTACCTGAAGAGTTTGATGATAAAGAAGAAGATGAAGAATTAGATTATTATGATGATATAGATGACATGGATGATGATAAAGAAGATGATGATCTAAAGGATTTAGTAATTGTTGACGAAGGATATGAAGATGAATCTGAATTATAGAGTACTTTCTCAAATAATTTAAGAGGAGGAAAAATATGAAAGAAAGATTAGAAATATTATTAGAAAGATATAATTATTTGTGCGATGAATTATTAAAGCCAGAGATTTATGAAGATTATAAAAAGATGCAAGTTGTTTCTAAAGAAAAAAACTCACTTGAGAAGACTGTTCAAACTTATAAAAAATATAATACTGTTTTAGATGATATAGAAGCTGCTAAAGAGATGGCAAAAGATCCAGATATGAAAGAATTTGCTCTTGAAGAAATTGACAATTTACATAAAGAAAAAGAAGAATTAGAGAGTAAACTTAAGGTAATGCTTTTGCCTAAGGATGAAAATGATGATAAAAATGTTATTGTTGAAATAAGAGGAGCTGCTGGTGGAGACGAAGCAAATATTTTTGCCGGTGACCTATTTAGAATGTATAGTAAATATGCTGAAAAACAAGGATGGAAATTAGAAGTAACTCATCAAGTAGAAGGTGAA
>JAQXHG010000050.1 GCA_029007115.1 bacterium
TATTCGAACAGATTTATCGATGGTGCAGGTGAAGGGACTTGAACCCCCATGGATTGCTCCGCTAGATCCTAAGTCTAGTGCGTCTGCCAATTTCGCCACACCTGCATAAATAAAATGGTGGACCTTGTAGGACTCGAACCTACAACCGCCCGGTTATGAGCCGGATGCTCTAACCAATTGAGCTAAAGGTCCACTGCCTATTCATAATATCATAAAAAAAACGCAATTACAATATTTTTTTTGAAAAAAGTGTTTAAATAATAAAAAAATGTGCTATATTAATTAATAGGAGAAGTAAGTTATGATATTATTAAGATATAAAAATGAATTATTCAAATTTTTTATATATATTTTCGCTTTATTAGTAGCAATATTTATTTTAAGTAATATATTGATAAAAGATGATATTCCAAGTTCTACTAATGTTGAGAAAACTATTATACAGTCTGATGAAGATGGTACTAATGTATATGTTGAATATCCTAGATTTAAAAATGATGAAATAAATAGTATTATTACTGATTATTTATATTCATATATTAAAGAATTTAAATCTAATGAGAAAAAAGATAAAGTACTTGATATAACCTATCAATTATTTTATATAGATAATTTTGTTAATATTACATTTCATATAGAAAATACACTTAATAATATAAAAAATAAAAATATTTTAATTGACTTAAATAATTCAAAATTAGCTTATATAACTCAGATATATGACGAAGAATATTTAAAAACAGAAATAAATGATTTAGTTTACTATAAGTATTCTAGTGAAATTTATGAAAAAATTCAAAATTCTACAATTAATAATTTTACTTATATATTAAGTGAATCAAAAATTGAAGTATATTTTAATGATATTGAATTTGATAATATAGATTATATACCATATATAGAAATACTAATTGATTCTTCCGCTTCATCATTGCAAAATACTTCTTTATCTGATAAATATATTGCTTTTACATATGATGATGGTCCATCTCAATATACTAAAGATTTACTTAAAACATTAGAATTAAATAATTCAAGCGCAACATTTTTTATGCTTGGAAATAGAATGAAAAAGTATGAAGATACTGTGCTTGAAATATATAATTCAAATAGTGAAGTAGGAAGTCATTCATATGCTCATAAAGATTTGACTAAATTATCTAAACTCGAATTAGATGAAGATTTAAAAAAGACAAATGATATATTTAATTCTATAACTAATGATAATTTAAAATATTTAAGGCCTCCATATAATTACTCTAATCAAAATGTTCTTGATAGTGGTTATTTAATTGTAACTTGGAATATAGATCCAAAAGATTGGTTATTAAGAGATAGTATTAAAATTTATAATAATGTAATAACTCATGTATGTGATGGCTGTATAGTCATAATGCATGATATTTATGAACCTACGATTGAAGCAACTAAAATGTTACTTCCTAAATTGGATGAAATGGGATATAAAGTGGTAAGCGTTTCTGAACTTATGAAAATTAAAAACTATACCGCTACTGTCAATAAGACAATTACAAGTATTAAATAGTTAAAATATTATAAAAGTTTAACTTTTTTTAATAATTTATACTTTATTTTTTTTAAAATATATGCTATACTTTGTATTGTTATTGACATGGACCGTTAGCTCAGCTGGTAGAGCAATCGACTCTTAATCGATGGGTCTAGGGTTCGAATCCCTAACGGTCCACCAAATTATAAATTTTAACTAGATTAATTTCTAGTTTTTTTATGTAATACTTTATAAAATATTGCTTTTTATTTTTTTAATAAGTATAATAAGTATGAAAAGTATAACTTATATAAGGAGAAATGTATGGAAAAAGATAAATATGTAGGTATTTGTAAAGTTGGAGAAAAGGGTCAAATAGTAATACCAGTTGAAGCTAGAAAAATGTTTGATATTAAACCAGGAGATTCAATTATAGTTTTATGCGATAAAGAAAAAGGTATAGCATTAGTAAAATCAGATATAATTGAGAATTTAACTGAAAGTGTATTTCCTAAAGATAAAGGAGAAAAACAATAATGTACGCAATAGAAACTAAAAAATTGACTAAAGTATTTAAAGATAAAACGGCAGTAAATAATATTGATTTAAATATTAAAAAAGGCGAAATATTTGCTCTATTAGGCACTAATGGAGCTGGGAAGACAACAATGATAAAAATGCTATCGACTCTTATATTACCCAGTAGTGGAAGCATTAAAATAAATGGTTTAGATATAGTTAAAAATAAACAAAAAATTAAAGAAATAATAAATATATCACCACAAGAAACATCTATTGCATTAAATTTATCTGTTAGAGAAAATTTAGAATTTATGGCTGGAGTTTATCAAATTAAAAATAAAGAAGAAAAAATTAATGAATTAATTAAAACATTTAAATTAGAAAAAGTATTAAATCAAAAAGCAAAAACTTTATCTGGTGGATGGCAAAGAAAAGTTTCTATTGCTATATCATTAATAAATAATCCTGAAATATTATTTTTAGATGAACCAACTTTAGGACTTGATGTTATTGCTAGAAAAGAGTTATGGAAAATAATAGAAGAACTAAGAGGAAAAATTACAATAATATTAACTACACATTATATGCAAGAAGCTGAAAGTTTATCTGATAGAGTAGGAATAATATCAAATGGTAGTTTAATAAGAGTTGGGACAGCAAAAGAATTAATTAAAATTTCAGGAGAAAAAAATTTTGAAGATGCTTTTGTATCATTAGCAACAGGAGGTAAATTATAATGAGAATTTTAAATTTTGCAAGAAGAAATTTTAAAGAAATTATAAGAGATCCTCTAAGTATAATATTTGCAATTATTCTACCAATATTTTTATTATTTATATTTCAGCAATTTGATATTCCAAATGATAGTTATAAAATAGAAAATTTTACTCCGGGAATAATAATTTTTGGTTTTTCAGTTATAACATTATTTACATCAACATTAGTTAGTAAAGATAGAACTACATCTTTTCTTGTAAGATTATGTATAAGTCCAATGGATCAAATAGATTTTATATTAGGATATATATTATCAATTATTCCATTAATAATATTACAAAATATATTATTTTTTATAGTTGCGATATTATTAGGATTAACTTTTAATATAAATATTATATTTACAATACTTATCTCAATTATTATCTCAATATTATTTATAACAATGGGAATAATAATAGGTAGTATTTTTACAGAAAAATCTTCCTCAGGTATATCAAGTATCATAGTTCAATTTGTATGTTTTACAAGTGAAATATATTTTCCAAAAGAAATATTAGGAAAGACATTTTCAAAAATATGTGAACTATTACCATTTGAATCTTGTGCAAAAATAATAAGAGGAGTATTAAACAATAATTTAGAATTAATTTCATCTAGAAATATTATTGTATTTTGTATTTATTTAATTGTTATTTTTATTATAGCAGTATTAATATTTAAAAAGAGAATGTTAAGTGACAATAAATAATTATTAAAACAATTTAAAAGCGTAATACTAAGTTTGTATTGCGCTTTATTTAACTTGCAAGAACAGCAATTGCCATAGTAAGAACACTCAATATCATAGCAATTAGCATAATCCATGCGATTATTTTCTTACCTATATTTCCTTTATTTTTCTTTGCCATTTTTAATACCTCATGTAAATTATAATATAAAATGAATAAAAAATAAAGATGTTAATATACTTTAATATGAAAATAATTAAAAGTAGAATATTTAAAGCATTGGTAATATTATTTGTAATTGGTTTTATACTTGGTATTATAAGTTACTTTATTATTAATAATAATGATATTGATGAGAATATCTATAATTATTTTGAATTAATTAAGCAAGGCAATTTTAATTATTTAAAAAGTCTTTTTAATTCTATAATTTTAAATAATAAATGGTTATTTTTTATATGGATAAGTGGAATATTATTAATATCTTTTATATTAATTCCATTTATTATCATATATAAAGGTATTTCTCTTGGAATAATATTTATTAGTTTAATGTTAACTTTTAAAATAAAAGGAATAATATTATTTATTTTGTTATTGTTTCCATCAGTTTTAATAAATGAAATAATATATATATTTTGTGGCTATTATTCACTTAATTTTAGTATGAAAACATATAATTCAATTAAAAAAAATAAATTAATAAATATTAAAAGTTTCTACAACAATTATTTTTACATTTATATTATATTTACGATAGTATTAATAATTAGTAGTATTATTGAAATATATGTTAGTTCAAATATAATTAAAAATATATTATAAATAAGTATTATTAGTTTGATTTTTATCCTTACAAAAGTTATAATTATTTTAATAGATAATTATAAAACTAGCGATAGGAGAAGTAGTATGAATAATAAATATGATGAAATGTATTTCCATGGTTTAGCAGGAAATATTATTGTTACTAATTCAGATGAATTAGTTATAAATACAGCTTTAGAACAATTAGAAAATATAATATTAACTGGTGGTATATATTCAAGAAATAAATTAAAAGAATTTAATATTGAATATTCACATAAGCCTGTTGAAAATGGAAATGATTATATAAGTGTTTGCGTTAAAAATCCTGATGAAATTGAATTTACTGGGTATAATGAAGGGCTTGAATCTTCTTATGTATCTTATATCAAGAGGAATAAAATTGCGTTAATTATAGATAAATCTATTGAAAAAACACACACTTTTAGAAATCCAGAAGAATCACATATGTTACCGGGAGAAAGACAAATTAAAGATGGTATATCTACTAATTATATAGTTGGGATTAGTGTTATGTTTGATAATGAACAATCCATGAATCTTGCCTCTTCTAGAATAAAAGAATTACTTCAAAAATATAATATTAATATTCCTATACTTGATAACAATTTAGAACAAATAGATGTAGAAAATATAGTAGTTAGATAATTTTAAATAAGAGATTAAATTCTTAATTATATAGATTTTTAGTCTCTTTTTTAGTATAATTATCCATGAACAGGAGAGTGTTTATGAAAGTAGTAGTTGGAATGAGTGGAGGAGTAGACTCTGCAGTATCAGCATATTTATTGAAAAAAGAAGGATATGAAGTAGTTGGATTATTCATGAAAAATTGGGATTCTAACATTAATAATGATGTAGAAGGTATTACTGATGGTGTTTGTCCTCAAGAATTAGATTATAGAGATGCTAAAAATGTTTGTGATGAACTTTCTATACCACTTTATAGAGTAGATTTTATTAAAGAATATTGGGATGATGTTTTTAAATATTTTTTAACTGAACTTGAAAAAGGAAGAACACCTAATCCTGATATAATGTGTAATAAATATATTAAATTTGATTTATTTAAAAAAGAAGCAAAAAAATTAGGAGCAGATAAGATCGCTACTGGACATTATGCTAGAATAGAAGGAAATAGACTTTTAAGAGGCGTTGACAATAATAAGGATCAAACTTATTTTTTATCTCAAGTAAGTAGTGAACAATTAAAAGATGTATTATTTCCTGTTGGACATTTAACAAAAGAAGAGGTAAGAAAAATTGCTAAAGATAATAATATACCAGTATATGACAAAAAAGATTCTACTGGAATATGTTTTATTGGAGAAAGAAATTATCAAAAATTTATATCTAATTATCTAAAAGGTAAAAAAGGGGACATAATTGATGTAGAAACAAATAAAATAGTAGGGGAACATAATGGTCTTATGAATTATACAATTGGTCAAAGAAGAAATGTAGGTTTATCTGGAGATCAAAAAAGACATTATGTATGTGGAAAAGATTCAAAAAAGAATATCTTATATGTTGCTTATGGAGATGATTCTAAATATTTGTTGTCTGATGAAGCAATAATAGAAGACATGAATTTTATTTCAGATAAGCATCCTACTTTTGCTACTGCAAAATTTAGATATAGAAGTGAAGATATACCTGTAACAATTGAATATATTGATGAAAAACATATTAGAGTTAAATATACAGATGGCAAAGCTATTACTCCTGGACAAGCTTGTGTAATATATTTAGGAGAACAATGTATAGCAGGAGGAATAATAAAACAAATATTTAAAGATGGGAAAGAGATTTGGTATTTAAAATGATTAGACAAACTTATCTTGAAGTTTATTTAAAAAATATAGAATATAATGTTAAAAATATTATTGAGTATGCTAAAGATTATTCATATCATATTGCTGTTGTGAAAGCAAATTGTTATGCTCTTGGTATTAAAGCAATAAAAAGCATTGTAAAAGGTGGAGCTAATTATTTAGCAGTATCTTCTTTAGAAGAGGCTTTAAAAGTAAGAAAACTTACAAATTTAGATATTTTAGTATTAGAACCAATAAATATAAAATATACCGATATTGCTTTTAAAAATAATATTACATTAACTATATCATCATTAGATTATTTAAAAACTATTAAAGATAGAAAATTCAAATGTCATATTAAAATTGACTCTAATATGAATAGATTAGGTATAAATAATACTAAAGAGTTAGATGAAGTAGTTAAAATTATAAATGAGTCTAATATTGAATTAGAAGGTATATATACCCATATATATAAAGCAAGTGATGTAAATATTACTGAAGAGCAATTTAGAAAATTTGAAGAAATAACTAAAAATATAGACCTAAGTAAGATAAAAATCGTACACATACCAAATAGTGATACTTTAGTTAATTATAAGAAAAGAGATTATGTAAATGGTCATAGAATGGGTATAATTATGTATGGATTTAATAATAAATTAAAACTAAAAAATACATTTAGTGTTATTTCTAAAGTATTAAATATAAAAGAAGTAAAAAAAGGACAAACTGTAGGATATGATGGAGCATATACTGCGAACAAAGATGAGTTAATTGCTATATTACCAATTGGTTATGCTGATGGTATAACAAGAAATAATACAGGAAGATACGTATATATAAAAGGTAAAAAATATAAGATAGTTGGAAATATTTGTATGGATATGTTATTTATCCTAGTGGATAAAAATGTTAAAGTAGGTGATATTGCTTATGTAATTAAGAATATTGAGCATACTAATGAAATAGCTAGGCATATAAATACAATTAATTACGAAGTTATGTGTAACATAGGTAGTAGAGTAGAGAGAGTATATAAAGATTAAAACACAATTTTAATATTGTGTTTTATTATGTAAATTTATAAATATATTAATATATTAATCGTATATAATTTAGTAATCATAATTTTTTGTTCAAGTATAATAGAAAATGATAAAGAATTTAAAATAATATAAAATATTATTGACAAATAAATGTAAAGTATTATACAATTATATTGTACAAGAGTAGAGGAGAGATATAGAATGTCAGAGTTAAATAAATTATTAAGTGAAATAGGAATATCAAAAGTAAAATTAGCTAAATATTTAGGAGTTTCAAGACAAATGATTTATAATTATTTAGAACTTGATTCTTTAAATAAATGGCCACAAGAAAAAAGAATTTTATTATTAAAATTATTAGATATTGAAGATGGCAGTGATAAAGCTATTAAAAATATAAAAATTACTAGTGAATATTTAGAAAATGTAGAAGTTAGATTAAATCAAAATGTTAGAGATATGAATAGTCAATCTTTCAATTATAAGAGTTTGACTAAGGAAGAACAAGAATTATTAAATGATTTAGTATTTTTAATTAAAGAAAAATTCACTGAAGAGAAGACAAAAGAAACATACTATATTTTCTTATATTTATATCATGTTCTTCAATCACTTGATAATGTACCAGAAATTAAATATATTTTTGCGTATTTATCAAAGAAAACAGGATTTACAGATCCAAGAGAATTTAAATTTAATGAAACAAAACAATTTATATTAGAAAGTATCGTATATACAGCTTTTAACTTATATAACAATGGTGGAGCCTCAAAGTCTAAGTTAACTGAATCTCATAACAGATTTGAGCAAGAAATTGAACAAGATAAAGAAGAAAAATTATCAAGAACTCAGCAATTAAATACATTTAAGATTCAAGCATTAAGAGAATTAGGTTACACTGAAATAACTAAAGAAAATGCATCTGAAGTATTAACTAAAATGGCAGAAATTCAATCTAGAAAAGTTTAATTTCTGTCTTTTTATTTACTTCCTATAATATATATTATGTTAACTTCTACATATCTGTAATATTAATAATATATAAATTAAAATATAATATTTAACTATTAAGTAAAGAGTACGCTTAAAAGATAATATGTTCATTATTAATTTTTATTTATAATAATAAAATATAAATCCATTGAATTTATTAATTTAATGAAATTATAATACGTTTTAAACAATTTATCTAAGTATTATTTATATTACAAAAAATTATAATTTCTAATTTGCATCGAGAAATTAAATAATGAATAATTATATTACTTAATTAAAATTATATAAATTATATTTTATTATTAATATTAGTATACTTCACTACTCTATTACAAATAATATTAAATAGGGGAAACTAGATTTTAATTATACCCATTAATTTCCATAAATTATATACATTAAGTGAAGGTAATTTTCCATAATAATAATGGGTGGTGATATTATGACTAATGCTAGAAATTCTGCTAAAAGCAATGCTAGAAATAAAGCTAGAAATAATTCTAACTGCAGATCAAATGCAAATTCAAATGCTAGAAGCAATGCTAAAAGCAATTCTAGAGCTAGATCTAACGCTCAAAGCCGTTAGTGTTTATAAAAAGTATTCAATGATACATCTTGAATACTTTTTTCTTGTAAAAGTATCCCCTATTCTATTGTCTTAATATATTATGTATGCTATAATTTTATCATGAATAAGAGTGAAGGTAATAATAAAATTAATTTAAATGTAACTAATTCAAATGATAAGAAGAAGAAAAAGAAAAAGAAGAAAAAAAATGGGAAAGCTGAAAATATTAATAATAATGTTAATAATATTAAAAATATTAATTTAACAAAAACTAAAACTAAAAGAAAAAAGAAAAAGAAGAAAAAAAATATTTCTAATACTGCTTTACCAAATATAGTTGTTATTGATGATGAAAGTAAAAAAGATGAAACTAAAACTAATAATTATTCAGAACAAATAACTACAAAAGAAATAATAATTATAGATGATAAAATTAATACTGAAGATACCCCTACTCTAATTGATTCACAATTAGAAGAAAATATAGAATACGTAGATTTAAATAATGAAAAAGATAATTCATTTGAAGAAAATATAAATAATATCGAAGTAATTAATGATGAAAGAGAAACTGTATCTTTAGAAGAAAAAAGTAATGAAAATCAAGATAGCAAACCTTTAGATGATAATATTATTGAAGAAAGTATTGATAATATTGAAGTGATTAATAATGAAATAGAAATAGTTTCTTTGAATGAAAGTAATGAAATTAAAGAAAATAGTTCAGATAAAGTTATTAACACCAAAGAAAAAAGAAATAAGATAAAAGATAATAAAAAAATTTTGAAAAAAATAATATTATTTGTAACTATTATTTTTATATTTATTGCATTACTTAGCTATATAGGATTTTGGTATTATAAAAAATATATAGTTGCCCCTATTCCATCAATTAAAGATGTCACTCTTAATGATAACACTTTAATAATTAAATTCGATGTACCAAGTTATAATAAACATAAAAAAATATATTGTTTATTTAAAACTGATGATAAGAAACCTACTAAAGATGATAAAAAATGGGTTTTATCAAAGAATAATGAATGTAGTACTACTATTACTGATGGCGTTTTTTATGCTTATTTAAAAAATGAAGATAATGTAATATATGATGTGAAAAAATCTAGTACAATTGGTAAAATAGTTAACTTTGAATTGAACAAAGAACAAGTATATATTGCAGTTAAAGGAAATTATACAGTAAAAGCTACATTAGAATCAATTGGTAATGTTGATAAAACAATTAATTGGTATAGTGAAGATGATAGTATTGCAAAAGTGGATCAATATGGTAAAATAACTGGGGTTAAAAAAGGTAATACTGTTATTCATGCAAAGGTAATGGATAATGATATTAGTACAAAAGTAATGGTAACAGATTTAATTACAGTAAGGCCTAAAAAATATGATTATAATAAAAAAATAGTTCCTTGTGGTAAACATACTAAAGCAGAAAATGATTTATTAGATGAAATATTAAAAGATAGAATTAATGATGCTGGATATAAAACTAGAGCTGGGGCTGTAGAGGCTGGAAGATTTTTACCTTTAGAGTTCCCATATAAAATTAGATATTTTAGTGAAAATGGTCGTGGTAATACAAATGGTGTTGATGGTGAAGGAAGATATTACCATGTAGGACTATATTTAGATGAAAGTAGATATGCAAATATTACAAAAACTATGATGGGGCCAAAAACTTGGGGTTGTAGTTTATATAGTAGACCATCTAAAGGGAATAGACCAAATGGCCTTGATTGTAGTGGTTATATTAGTTGGGTACTTTTAAATGGTGGTTTTGACGTTAAGGATGTCGGAGCTGGACTTAATCATGGAGGTCTTGATTTAACAGACTATGGTGATAGAGTAAGATTTACAGATGAAATTTTAAATTCTGGAAAAATAAAAGTTGGAGATTTGTTATCATCTGGTGGACCTGAGGGTGGCCATATAGCTATGATAGTTGGTGAAGATAAAGATTTCTATTATGTAACTGAAAGTCTATGGACGCCACCTAATGTAGCAGTAGTAGTAATTGCATATCCAAAAACAGCAGCTGTTAAAAAAGCAAGTAAATCATCTTATGAGGTTGTAAATGATAGATATTATTGGATAGTACTTATGGATAAATATTATAAAGAAGATGGAAATCTAACTCAACTTTGGTATTAATATGAAGAAAAATAAAAAAATTAAAAGAAAACTTAAAAGAAAATTTAAAATATTATTATGGATAATATTAATAATATTTTTTTCTATTGTAATAAAAAAGTTATTTATAAAAAAAGAATATGTTTCTAAAATAAAATTTAATAACAAAGAAATAATAATTGAAGTACTAGATAAAGATACATCTTGTATAATATCTGATACTACCCCTACTCTTCATGATAATTGGATTAAAAATATTGATAAAAAATGTCATTTAAACTATATAAATAATTCAAATATATATATAAATGTTAATGATGAAATAATAAATTTAAGTAAAGACACAATTAACTATATTGATATAGAAGATGAGAATAAAATATATATTGCTATTAATGATAGTTATGAGTATATAAAGATGTATGTTGGAGATAAAAACAAATTACAAGTAAGAAGTACAAATAAAGATGTTGCTTATATAGATGATAATGGTAAAATTATTGGTTTAAATAAAGGGACTGCTAAAATATATATTGAATTTAATGATAAAATTAAAGAAATAACTGTAGTTGTAACAGATTTGATTACTAAAAAGCCTAACATATTTGATCATAATAAAGAAGCTCTTAAATGTAATCAATTTACTAGTGATGAAAATGACTTATTAGATAATATATTAGAATCAAGAATTAAAAGTGTTGGTTATCAAACAAGAGCTGGTGCTGTAGAAGCAGCAAGATTCTTAACATTAGAATTTCCATATAAAATAAATTATTTTAATGAAAATGGAAGGCTTACAACTAATGGAATAGATGCTGAAGGTAGATATTATCATATAGGACTATATTTGCATGAGAGTAGATTTTCATCCATTTCTAATAGTACATCTGAACCTAAAATATGGGGATGTAGTTTATATAGCACTCCTCAAAAAAAATATTTATTAAATGGTCTTGATTGTAGTGGATTTGTATCATGGACACTACTAAATGCTGGATTTGATATAAAAGATATAGGTGCTGGATTTAAAGACGGAGATGATAATGATTTAACTGATTATGGTGATATTAAGAAACTTAATAACTCATTAAAAATTAGTGAAATTAAAGTTGGAGATTTACTTCATAGTGCTCATGTTGGAGGGCATATAGCTATGATTGTAGGTATTGAGAATGATACTTTTTACGTAGCACAAGCATTATGGAATAATGCACCATATTCACTTACTAAAAGAAATACTAATTCTAATTATGTTCAAATTACTCAATATAATAAAAATGAAATTATTAATGTGTTTGATGAAGTAATCCTTATGGATAAATATTATGAAAAAGATGGTAAATTAACTAATATGTGGTAAAAGATAACTTGAAGTAAAGTTATCTTTTATAATCTATTTAAATGTTCTAATAATATTTTAATTCCCAATAATATAAGTATTATACCACCTGAAATCATAGATATTTTATTTATTTTATTACCAACTTTATTACCAATAAATACTCCAATTGAAGATAATATAAATGTAATACTACCTATTATTAAAAATGTAAGATATCCATTTATTTCTTGATAAGCACAAGCATATGCTATTCCAAAAACAAGAGCATCTATGCTAGTGGCAATAGATAATATAAACATATTTTTAATATCTAATTTATCATCTATATTTTTATTATTAAATGATTCTAATATCATCTTAATACCAATATATATAAGTAAAATGAAAGCAATATAATGATCAATATGTATAATTATATTTTCATATTTAACTCCAAACAAATAACCTAATATTGGCATCATTCCCTGAAATATACCAAACCATAAACCTACTTTTATACAATCTTTAAAATTTATTTTATTTAATGATAATCCTTTACATATTGAAACAGCAAAAGCATCGCTAGCAAGTGCTAAACCAGCCATAATCATACTAAATATACTCATATAATCACCTAATTATTAATATTATAAATAAGTAAAAAATATAACAGTATCATTATATAATTATATTATGGTTCTATCTTTTTCTTTTAATAAACTTTATATTATGATATACTATTTATATATAGTAGGATGTGAGAATATGAAAATAAATATTGAGACTAAAGATAGGTTATTTGACTACAATTTACCTTCTAAAATTGAAGAATCCTTTATATTAAATTTTGATGTAAATGGTATTTTAAAAAGTATAACGTTAACTGCAAAAGATGGTAAATGGTTTATTAATGACTCAAATGAGTATAAAGTTACTTTCTTAGTTTCTACTGGAAATAATAATTTTATTAATATTAACTCTACTATAAAAATTGATTTTAGTGATACTAGTGTAATTTTATATACGTCAAAAATATTTGATGAAAATTATTTAGAATTATCTATTAAAGATAAAGAGCTTATTACTATAGGAAAAGAAAATACAGATAATATTTGTTATTCAGAAATTTCTAATCAAATACAAATTAAACGTGAAAATGAATTATATTATTTATATAGTGATAATAAAGAATGCTTAATTAATAATCTTAGATATGATGAAAAATTATTAAGATATGGTGACTATATTTTTATAAAAGGTCTAAAAATCATATTTATGAAAGAGTTTATTAGAATACTTGGTTCTCCTATGATAAATACTACTTTGGTTAAATATCAAAACGAATCAAAAGATGCATCTAATTATACTCAAATAAACGAAATTGAAAAAAATACTACATTATATAATGAAGACGATTTATTCTTTCATACTCCACAATTAAAATTTAATATCAAAGAATCACATGTCAGAATAGATGCTCCTCCAGAAGAAATCAAAGGTGATGAGATGCCTGCTTTCTTAACGTATGGTGCAAGCATTATGATGGGAGCTACGTCAATAATAACAAGTATTTCTAGTATCAACAGTCTTGTTAAAAAAACCGCAACGCTCGGTCAAGTATGGCCATCGCTTGCTATTAGTTTTGCTATGATAGTTGGTTCTATGCTTTTTCCTATTATCTCTAATAAAATACAAAAAAAGAATATTAAGAAAAAAGAATTAAAAAGAAAAACTAGATATCAAAAATACTTAGATGATAAGAAAACCATGATACAAAATGCCATAAATGAGCAATCTTCTATTTTAAATAATAACTTTATTAGTTTAGAAGACATTATTACAAATATTAAAAGCAATAGTTTAAAAATATGGAACAAAGAAATTTCTGATATTGATTTTCTTACTATTAGACTTGGACTTGGAAATAGAAATGCTGAAATAATAATTGATGCTCCTAGTGAAGAATTTAGTATGGATGATGATAATTTGAAGCAAGCTGCAATAGATCTTGCCAATACTCCAATGATGCTTAAAAATGTACCTATTACTGTATCTTTAGTTGAAAATAATGTTTTTCCATTAATACTAGAATGCACTAATAAAAAAGGTTTTATTGATGGAATTATTCTTCAACTAATTGCTAATCATAGCCCTAATGATTTAAAACTTGTATTCTTTTTAGATAAAAATAGTGAACATGAATATGAATATGCTAAATATTTAACTCATACTCTTAGCTCTGATAAAAATAAACGTTTTTTTGCAACAACTGAGGATGAAATGAAGGATATTTCCCAATATTTAGAAACTGAATATAATAATCGAAAAGCACAAAAAAACAATATTGATGTAGATGAACAAGTTGATACACATAATTCTAAAGAATATTATAAAAACAACTCTCCTTACTATTTGATAATTACTAATAGTTTTAAATTGGCTAAGGATCAAGGAATTATTAATAAAATATTAGAAACTAATTCTAATTATGGATTTTCTCTATTATTACTTGAAAGTAATCTAAAAAATTTACCTAGTAAGTGTGATAGATTCGCTAAAATATTAGATAATAATAGTGGCCTTTTTGGAAAAGATTTAAGTTCTAAAGATCAATCAACATATAAAGCAGATTATCTAACTAATGCTAATATGAGTGATTTAGTTTCTATAATATCAAATATTCCTATTTCTAGTTCAAGTAGTGAGAGTATTCTACCAAAATTAATTGATTTTTTAGAAATGTATAATGTTGGTAAGATTGAACAATTGAATATCTTAAACAGATGGGAAACAAGTAATTCTACGAATTCTCTTGCTGCTCCTATTGGTGTATATAAAAGTGGAAATAAATTTGATTTAGACTTACATGAAAAGTCTCATGGACCTCATGGATTAATTGCTGGTATGACTGGTAGTGGTAAATCTGAGTTTATTATTACTTATATTTTATCTATGGCAATTAACTATCATCCAGATGATGTTCAATTTGTATTAATTGACTATAAAGGCGGTGGTCTTGCCGGTGCCTTTGAAAACAGAGAAACTGGAGTAATACTACCTCATGTAATTGGTACTATTACTAACCTTGATACTAATGAAATGAATAGATCTTTAGTTTCGATTAAAAGTGAATTAAAGAGAAGACAAATAATATTTAATGAAGTTAGAGAAAAAACTGGAGAAAGTACTATTGATATTTATAAGTATCAAAGACTTTATAAAGAAGGTGTTATTAGCCAACCTATATCTCACCTATTCATTGTAAGTGATGAGTTTGCTGAGTTAAAAGCTAATCAGCCTGAATTTATGGATGAACTTATCAGTACAGCTCGTATTGGTAGGTCTTTAGGAGTTCATTTAATTCTTGCAACTCAAAAACCTAGTGGTGTTGTTAATGAACAAATTTGGTCTAATACAAGATTTAGAATTTGTTTAAAAGTTCAATCTGCTTCTGATAGTATGGAAATGCTTAAGAGAGGTGAAGCAGCTAATATTAAAGAAACAGGTAGATTTTATTTACAAGTTGGATATGATGAATTATTTGAAATGGGACAATCCGCATGGGCTGGTGCTAAATATCAACCTAGTGAAAAGTATAATAAGAATATGAATAATTCTTTAGATATAATAGATAATGTTGGAAATATAATTAAATCATTAAATGATACAATAAAAAAAGATATTAGTACTGATTATGGTGATCAACTATCTAATATTGTTAAATATATATATAACTTAGCTTTAAAGGAAGATATTAAATTTAATAAATTATGGTTGCCTAAAATACCAGATGAAATTTTCTTACAAGATCTTATTAAAAAATATACATATACTAGAACTGATAATAATATTGTTGGACTTATTGGTGAATATGATAATCCTGAAGAACAAATGCAAGGTTTATATACTATAGATTTTAGTAAAACTGGAAATACTGCAATTTTAGGTATTCCTGGTTCTGGAAAAGAAAACATGATTTCTACTCTAATAACATCTTTATTAATGTATTATAATCCCGAAGAAATTAATATGTATATTATGGATTTTGGTTCTGAATCATTAAAAGCATATAGTGATATTCCTCATATTGGAGATGTTGTTACTCTTCAAGAAAAAGATAAAATTTCTGGACTTCTTACCTATTTAGATAAAGAAATTACTAAAAGAAAACAATTATTTGCAGATTATAATGGGAATTATAATGATTATATTAAATCAAGTGGAAATAAATTACCAATGATAATTACTTTTATTAATAATTATGATTCTTTTGTTGAAAATTATGAAAATGAAATTGGAGGTAATTTATACCTATTAATTAGAGATGGATATAAATATGGTATTATGTTTGTTGTTGCTGCTACTAGCCCAAGTGTTATTAGATCTGTACTGCTTCAATATTTCTCAAATTTAATTGCTCTTCAATTAGGCGACCCATTTGATTATAAGTTCCATTTAAATGCACCAAGTGGACTTCTTCCATCTAAGGTGTTTGGTAGAGGACTTGGAATTATTAATGAAAATGTTTATGAATATCAAACTGCTTTTATATATGAAAAAGACAAAATATCTGAATATATAAAAGAAATAAAAAATATATTAAATCAAAGATATCCAAATACTAGGGCTAGAAAAATACCTCAAATTCCTTCTAAAATAACAAATGAAACTTTATTAAAATATTCTAATGATATCAATAGAATTCCTATTGGAGTTGATATAAATAATATTTCTATTTTTTATCAAGAATTCCTAAAAGATAAAATTACTCAAATAAGTGGAAATGGTATTCCAACAAGTACTACATTCATTTGTGGAGTTATCAACGCAATAAATAAAGTTGGTTCTTCTTTAATTGAACTAATTGATTCTACAAATTATATTGGAATATCTGAAGATGAAGGAAATTACTACTCTTCTGATTTTGATGAAGCATTAGATACAGTTATTAGTAATATATCTGATGAATCTATTAATCATTTTATTATTTTTAATGGTGTTAAAGAATTTTTAGATAATATTAGTGATGAATCTAAAGAAAAATTTAATGAGTTAATCAAGAATATTAAAACAAGCGCTAATAGTTGTATAATATTAATTGAAGATTATAATACATTTAAAAAGTTATCTTTAGATGATTGGTATGTTGAAAATATTAAGACTAATAATGGTATCTGGATTGGTAAAAATATTAATAGTCAAATATTAATTGAAATAAATAATTTACTTCCAGAAGATGCTAATCAAGAATTTGAAGGTTTATGCTACTCTATTAATAATGGAGAATATACTGTAATAAAAGGAATTGGTAATGAGTATGGAGAATAAAATATTAATTAAACTTATTATTCCGGAAATTGGAAAAGAATATGATATATTTGTTCCTATCAATAGAAAAGTTGGAAATATTATCATACTATTTAATAAATTATTTTCAGATGAAATTAATAATATTATATCAATTAATAATTTTACCGAATTATATGACGGTGATAGTGGTGAAAGACTTGAAATTGATACTATTTTAAAGAATACAAAAATAAGAAATAATTCAAGATTAATATTATTGTCAAATAAGTAATTTAAATAAAAAATACATTAGATTATTCTAATGTATTTTTTATTACATATTTAATTGACTAGCAATTTTTAATGCTTCTTCAAGCTTTTGACTAATCACCTTATAATTAGCAGAATATTTTTTATTAACAACACTATCATTAAAAAATGAACAGCTTTCAATTAAATCATTATTAATTTTATCGTTTAGTTTTATAATGTCGTTAATCGTTTCTAATGACTTCTTTAATTTATTTTGTATTTCAATATTATTCATAATTATAGATTTGTAACGTTTCTTCCGCCCCATTCAACAACTGTAAATCCTTTTCTTTCAGTACTTATTAATTGTTGCTCTTTTACTTCAACCATTTCATCTAATGCTTTAAAATCAACAGCTACTCTAATTAAAGTATCTGGTTGTTTATTAAATTCAAGTGGCATAAATTCATTTATTTCTTCTGTTTGTCTAAATCTGATAAGATTATATTTATTACTTTCTAAATCTTTAATCCAGTAAATTATGAACTCATTAATTTCTTTATCATTTAAACCAATATAAGCTAACTTTTCTCTTAAAAAATTGGCTGAATCTTCTCCTTTAACAACAAATCCATCATTATTATTAAACTCAGTATCATCTTTAGCATCCCAAAATAATGTATAATAGTATTTTCCTTCTTTATCATGTAAATCTCCATTTGGTTCTGCTGTCACTT
>JAQXHG010000051.1 GCA_029007115.1 bacterium
TTCAGCCCATCTAGCATATAATTTAATTGTTGGAGTATTTTTACAACCATATTTATCAACAGTTACTGAAGCATAAGTTCTATCTAAACTTCCAATGGTATCTCCACTAACTTTTAATGTATAGTTTTCATCATAATACCAACCGATAAATTCATATCCATCTCTCGTAGGAATTGATAATTTTTTATTTGGATCCCCTAATTGAACAGTACTTTCTAGTTTATTACCTCCCTTAGTATCATATTCTGCTATTAATGTAGCTCCTGTCTCATAATTACAGTAATTTCCTATAAAGTCAGTTTCTGCATTAATAAATGTACTTCCAATAAAAAATATAAACATTAAAAATACGATATTTTTTAACAATTTCATAAATCACACCTCTATCATTATTATTAGTATAACATTAAAATTATTAATTATATATAAGAAATTGTTTTCTTTACACTATTATACATTACCTCAAACAAAAAAAGCCCTAAAGGCTTTTTATTAATTTAAAGCATCTTTTAATTTGCTTCCAGCTTTAAATCCAGTTACTACTTTTGCAGGAATCTTAAGAGGTGCTTTTGTTAATGGGTTAATACCCTCTCTAGCAGCTCTTTTCTTTGCAGTAAAAGTACCAAATCCTACTAGTGTTACTTTACCTTCCTTTTTAAGTCCAGTAGTAATACCTTCCATTGTAGCATCTAGTGCTCTTGTTGCATCAGCTTTAGTTAATCCAGCTTTAGCAGCAATAAATTCTACTAATTCAGTTTTACTCATAGTAAATTACCTCCCATATCTTTCATAAGCACCATACCCTTAGTACGATACTTACATACTAATTGTAGCATAACTAACATAAATTGCAAGCAAATTAAGTTTTTTTTGTTAATTTTATTGAAAAATCACTTATTTATCACATTGTGAACACTTAATTTTATCTTTACTCTCTACCAATAGTGATCCACATTTAGAACAAAGTTCACCTGTTGGTTTATCCCAAAAAGCATTTTTACATTTAGGATAATTATTACAACCATAAAAGATTTTACCTTTCTTAGTTTTCTTTTCTACAATTTTGCCATCACAATTAGGACAATCACAAATTTCTATAATTTCTTTTTCTTCTTTTTTAATATATTTACATTCAGGATAATTTGAACAGGCCACAAATTTACCATATTTGCCATTTCTAATTACTAATGGACTCTTACAATTAGGACATAACTCTCCTGTTTCTTCAGGTGCATCTTTTTCCATATTAGAAAAAGCATCATTTAAAGCAGGCTCGAAATCTTTATAAAATTTATCAAGAACTTCATACCAAATTAATTTTCCCTCTGCGATATCATCAAGTTCTCTTTCCATATCAGCAGTATAATTTACATTTATTATAGATGAGAAGAATTCTTGTAATTTGTCGGTTACATTTATACCTGTTTCGGTAGGATAAAACTTCTTATCTTTAATAGTCACATATTTTCTTAGTTTTAAAACATCGATTATTTTAGCATATGTGCTTGGCCTTCCAATTCCTAATTCTTCCATTTCAGCAATTAATTTAGCCTCACTAAATCTTGGTTTTGGTTCTGTAAAATGTTGTATTTTTTCAACCTTATCACTAACAATAACATTTGATTTATAATTAGCAAAATCTGGAAGAAGAGTATCTTCTGTATCTTCAAATTCCTTATATACCTTTAAATACCCATCAAATACATATACTTGACCTGTTGCTCTAAAAATATATCCTTTGTTTTCTAAATCAACGCTTGTTGCTTCAACCTTAGCATCTGCCATTAAAGACGCTAGCGTTCTAGTATATATAAGATTATATAACTTATACTCTTCTGGTTTTAAATATTTTTTTATTGAAGATGGTGTTCTTGATATACTAGTAGGTCTTATTGCCTCATGTGCATCTTGAACATTATCACTACTTTTAGCTTTCTTAGTATACCCTACATATTCTTTTCCGTAATTAGATTTTATATAAGCACAAGTATCTTTTACAAATATTTCAGAGAGTCTAATTGAATCTGTTCTCATATAAGAAATTAAACCAACCGTTTCATCACCTAAATTTATACCTTCATATAATTTCTGTGCGATTGCCATTGTTTTACTAGCAGGATATCCAAGTTTTGTTGAAGCCATTTGTGTAAGAGTACTTGTAGTGAAAGGAGGTTTACTTTTCTTATTTTTTAATTTTTTATCAACATTATCAATATTATAAGCATTAGATAACTTAGATATAATTTCATCAGCTAAAACAGAACTTTTAATTTCTATATCTTTATTATTGTATTTCTTTAATTCTGCTTTAAAATCACCAAAATCAGTTTCAATTGTGTAATATTCTTGAGGAACAAATGTAAGTATTTCTCTTTCTCTATCAACAATTAATTTAAGTGCAACACTTTGTACTCTACCAGCACTTTTACCATCAGTTTTATATTGCATTAATTTACTTAATCTAAATCCTATTATTCTATCTAATATTCTTCTACTTTCTTGACTATGTACTAAATCTTCATCTATTTTTCTTGGTTTAGAAAATGCTTCTTTAATCGCAGGTTCAGTTATTTCATTAAAAACAACTCTCCCATAATTATCATCATTTAACTTTAATGTTTCTTTTAAATGCCAACTAATTGCTTCTCCCTCTCTATCTGGATCGGTTGCCAGTATAATATTATCAGCCATAGAAGCTTCTTTTTTTAGTTCACTAACTAATTTACTTTTACCTTTCATTAATATATAATTTGGTTTAAAATTATCTTCAAGATCAACTCCAAGACCAAATTTACCAGTAGTGGCTAAATCTCTAATATGCCCTTTAGAAGACAAAACTTTATAATCACTCCCTAAATACTTTTCAATAGTATGACTTTTACTAGGGCTTTCAACTATTACTAGATTTTTCATATATCACCTTTTCTTGCTTTCATTTAATAATATTATAAATTAAAATTATTTTTGTCAAGAATTATCCTCCTTCATTAATATTATTACCGTAAAGTATATAATACACTATAAAAAATTAGAATTTCTTCTAATTTCTAACATTTATTATTTTAATAGCCTAATTGCCTCTTTCTTAAATTTTATTACATCTTTAGTAGTATATACGAATATAGATTAATCTTTTACTCAACTTCTATTAATCTTTTAAAAAATCTATCCTTAATTTTAAATTCACTTAAATTAGAATATAAAACTTTAAATTTTATTGAAAGAACAAATCGCAAAAAATAGTCAGTTTCTACTACACTATTTTTATTTTTACTATTTAAAATATATGTAAGTTCATCTAAACTAATATTTTCACTAATACTAGACATAAATCTAACTACTGTTTTGTGGCTAAATACTACTTGTATTCCTTTTACTGCTTTTTCATATTCAAGATTATTAAAATAATTATATATATAATCAATAAATAATTAAACAAAACCATCATTAGCCTTTATTACAGTAACATAAGTTGTATTATTTTTTCTAAAATATTTCTATTACATTTTGAATAGTTGTAATTCCAACTATATATAAATTTTTAGTTTCTAGCATAATTCACGCCTTATTTTCTTTTTAATAATCTTCTTAGTTTATCTCTACTATTCATTAATTCTGTACTACTAATATTTGAATATAAATTTATTCTTTGCTCTATTGCAATTAATCTTTTAAAGAATTTTTCTTTAATAATTAATTCACTTACCTCATTATTTGAACTCTCATATCCACCCTCTTTAAGCGTAATAAGTGCAGAAACATATTCATCAGATAATGATATTAACTTGCATGTTATCTCATCTTTCATTTCACTTGATAAAGTAGATTTTGATAATCTATAATATATCGCATTTATTGATTGTAAGAAATAATCTTCATCTAATCTCATCTTTTCATTTTTATATCTAACAATTTGTGTAAGTTCATCTAAACTAATAGTGGCACTAATAGTACCCATATATCTAGTAACGGGCTCATAACTCAGTACAAATTTTTTTCCTTCTTTTATTTCATCATAAACTAAACTTTCTTGAGCCTCATATATTTCATCTGTGAACAATTCAGTAAATTCATCATCAGATTTTATTGCAGGAATATAAAGAACTTTTTCATCTGATTCATCTGAAGCAAAAAAATATTCTTTTTTACCATGATACTTTAATTTTACTTTATCAATAGTTGTAATTCCAACTATATATAAATCTTTAGTTTCTATCATAATTTACTCCTTAATTTTTATTTTAATAATCTTTTTACCTCTTCCCTAGAATCTAATAAATCTCTAGAAGTAACATTTGAATATAAATTTACATTTTGTTCAATCTCAATTAGTTTTTTAAAAAATCTTTCTTTTATTTTAAGTTCACTCACTTCGTTATTTGAACTCTCATATCCACCTTCTTTAAGCGTAATTAATGCAGAAACATATTCATCAGACAATAACATTAATTGATTAGTTACATCATCTTTTTCTTCAACGCTTAGAGATGATGATGACACTTTAGATGCAACTGATAATACTGATTGTAAAAAGTAATCAGTTTCTCTAAGTATTCTTCTATTTTTAGTTTTTAAAATATTAGATAGTTCTTCTTTACTAATTCTTTCATCAACTTTATCCATAACAGAAACAACTGACACTGCATCACTTACAACTCTATTACCTATATAAATATTAAATTTTTTAACAATTTCATAGAATATATTTTCACCAAAAATCTCACTATATGAGCGTGAATCACTATTAATTGATTTTAGTTTTGCGATAGTATAATAACAATTGTCTTTATCAAATATAGGATAATATTGGCCATCTTCATATTCAGTTCCTATTAGTTTTGAAATTTCTATAATAAATAAGTCATTAACTCTAATCATTTCACCTGCTTGTAAATTATTTTTAGATTCATTCATTATTGTTTCTCCTTTATTTATATCACTAGCAATCAATGTTGGTATAGATGCTGATGGTTTATAATTTTTTTGTTTATTAGGTTCTTCTAAATCATTTATATTAATTTTATTCATCATAACCTCCTTTTTAATAATTTTAGTTAAATACCTTTTTTTGGATCTCTAATTTCCCCTAATCTAATTTGACTTAATTTTAAAACAGCAATAATATCTTCTGATAATTTATTTGCTTCATCTTGGTTTAATTCTAAAAGACCAAAATCTTTTTCAAAATTAATTAACTTTTTTGCAAATGAGACTCTAATTTTAATTTCATCATAGTCATTATTTGAACTACAAGTTCCATTTCTATATTCTAATAATGCTTGAGTATATTCATTAGTTATTCTAGTTAACATTTCTAATGCAATTACCTTATCATTACTTTTTAGGGAAGAAGAAATAATTTTATAATTTAAATTTAATATAGTATTTAAAATTAAATCATTTACTTCTAATGGTTTTGAATTAAATCTAGCATAAAGATTTTCTAATTCTTTAATAGACATGTTTTTATGTGGCTTATCTAGATATTTTGCTAATAGTTCTTTTTTAGTTATGCAATAAGAACCAACTTTGTCTAATTTAAACCAAATTGGCTTACTATCTAAATCACTTGAAAGTAAATAAACATATCCAGTAAATACATCAATATATTCCTCATCTATATCATTATATGTAATTATTGTATAAAACCCATTATCTTCATTTAAAACAATTTTATTATTAATTCCCATTGTCCCTCTAACAGGTGCTACATAAACTAAATATAAATTTTTTGTTTCAAAATAATCAAATTCATCATTCACATTCATTATCCCTCTCACATAATTGTCGAATATTCTAACATATTTATCAAAGAAAGTAAATGCACTATCACATAAAAAGCCTTTACTTTTTAGTAGTAAAAGCCAATTTTATCATTAGATTTTTTATTTAAAGAATAATGCTTTTCTGCAATTTTTTCATTTGCTTCTCTAACTTTTTGAATTAAATCTTCTTCTATTATTTCATAAAATAATTCTACTTCATCGCTTGAATATCCCTTTTTTAATAAATAATTAGTTAAAGCATTATTTTTATATAATTTCATAAATCGTTTTTGATGTTTATTATATTTACAAAATAATTCTTCCTTTTTATATATTTTTTCTATTTTGTATCTCTTTTCTTTTATATTACATTTTAATTTTTCACTTTTTAGATACGCATCATCTAACTGTGAATCAAAAAATTTTATTTTATTTTTTAAATCATTAATGATTCTTTTTATAGAATGTGATTCAATAAATTCATTAAGACTTAATGATCCAAATAATATAGTACTTAAAAATGTAGATATCCCTATAGCTTGAGGAGCAAATATTATCACTAGAGTATTACTTACTAGAAATGCCGCAGTAGATATAGAGCAAATAAGTTTGCTATTTTCATAAGAACATGTTTCTTCTTTAACTTTATTTTCTAAATTATCCTTAATCAAAATTAAAGTTTTAATAACTTCATTAACTTCTTGTAATTCATTATTTTTTAAATTATTATGTTCACTATCCATCTTAACAAAATCCCACCTTCAAATCTATAATACATTATCCACTATTTCAAGTCAATTAAAAAGAACTAAAAAATTAGTTCTTATCCTCTACTAAAATATTTACCATCACGAGTAGTAATAACTATTTCTTCACCTTCAGAAATGAATAATGGTGCTTTTAAAGTATAACCAGTTTCAATAGTAACATCTTTTTGTGCACCGCTAGTAGTATTTCCTTTAACAGCATCAGGAGCACTTATAACTTTATAAGAAACTTTTTCTGGTAAGCTAATGCCTACTACTTCTCCCTCAATACTCATTGATTCAACTTCTATACCTTCTTTTAAGAATTTATCATTTTCACCAATAACACTACTTGGTAATTCAAATTGATCATATGTATTCATATCCATAAATACATAATTATCTCCTGCTTGGTATAAATATGATAATGGGCTCTTTCTAACATCAGCTTTTTCCATTTTAATACCTGCGTTGAATGTAATTTCTTGAGTAGTACCTGCTCTTAAATTTTTAAGTTTTGTTTTAACAAAAGCACTACCTTTTCCAGGTTTAACATGTTGGAAATCAACTACTTGATAAATAACTCCCTCATATTTAATAGTCATACCATTTTTAATATCATTTATATTAAACATCATAACTAATTAGCCTTTCTTTCTTTATGAGCAGTTGTTCTATTACATTTTGAACAGTATTTTTTTACTTCTAATTTTCCTTCAGTATTTTTCTTATTTTTACTTGTTAAATAATTAATATTTTTACATTCAGTACATTGTAAAGCAATACCTTCTCTATTTTCTTTCTTTGCCATTCGGATAACTCCTTCCTTTTTTTATACATACAAGATTATAACAAATAAAATTTAAGTTTACAAGCAAAAAAACAAATATTTAATCAATTTATATCAATTCAAATAAAGTTTAGTAGTAAATAGTTAATTATTATGTTAAAATATCATTAGTTTTTGGAGGAATTTATGAATAAAAAGACTATATTGATTACAGGTGGCTCTAGTGGTATTGGGTCTAGTATCGTAACTAAATTTGCAAAAAATAATTACAATATTATTTTTACATATTTTAATCATGAAAAAAAAGCATTTAATTTAAAAGAAAAAATAGAAGAAGATTATAATGTATCTTGTACATGTATAAAATGTGATGTCACAAATGAAAAAGATATCGATAATTTATATAATATAGTTATCGATAAATTTAAAAATATTGATGTTCTTGTTAATAATGCAGCTATTGCAATTGATAACCTATTTGATAATAAAACAAAAGAAGATTTTATTAAAACTCTTGATACTAATTTAGTAAGTGTATTTTTAATATCAAGATTATTTGGTAATTTAATGTATAAAAACAAAAGTGGTAAAATTATTAATATCTCTTCTAACAATGGAATTGATAGTTATTATGAATTTTCACTTGAATATGATGCTTCAAAAGCAGGACTTATTAATTTAACTCATAATCTTGCTCATCATTTTAGTCCTTATATAAATGTAAATTGCGTGTGTCCTGGCTGGGTTAATACACCAATGAATGAAACATTAAGTGAAGAATTTAAGAAAAAAGAAACAGATAAAATATTACTTAAGAGATTTGCCAGTCCAGATGAAATTGCTGATTTAGTTTATTATCTTTCGTCTAATGAAGCTAGTTATATTAATGATAGTATAATTAAAATTGATGGAGGAATTAATCGTGAATAATTTAGAATTAATTAATAAATATGAAAATGAATTAAAAGAAATATTTGATAAAATTGATAAACAAGCATTGATTAACTCTAAAAAAGTAATTGATGCCTTTCATAAATATAAATTTAGTGAAAGTGATTTAAAAGGAACTAATGGATACGGATATAATGACTCAGGTAGAGATAAACTAGATAATATTTTTGCTTATATATTTGGTGCACAAAGTGCTCTTGTAAGAAATCAATTTATATCAGGAAGTCATGCAATAACAATTGCTCTACAAGCGTTATTAAGACCAAATGACACTCTATTATCTATAAGTGGTACTCCATATGATACTCTACATGAGGTAATTGGTATTATAGAAAATAAAAGTTCATTAATTAGTTACGGAATTAAATATAAAGAAGTAGATTTATTAAATAATGATTTTGATTATGATAAAATAAAAGAAGAATTAAACTCTAACATTAAAGTCATCCATATACAACGCTCACGTGGGTATTCCCTAAGAGATTCAATCAATATAACAAAACTAAAAAAAGTTATTAGTTTTATTAAATCTATAAATAAAGATGCTATAATATTTGTAGATAATTGCTATTGCGAGTTTGTGGAAGATTATTCACCTATTGAAGTTGGTGCAGATATAATAGTAGGATCTTTAATTAAAAATCTAGGTGCTGGAATAGCCACAAATGGTGCTTATATAGCCGGGCGTGAAGAATTAGTAAATCTATGTGCTGATAGACTTAGTGTTCCTGGTGAGGGGCGAGATGTTGGACCTTCATTTGATGCAAATAGAATGTTTGCACTAGGATTATTTTTTGCGCCAAGTGTTGTTGCATCTGCGCTTAAAGTATCAATATTAACAAGTAAAGTTTTAGAAAACTTAGGAATACAAACTTCTCCTAAATATGATGAAGATAGATGTGACATTGTAGAACTTATTTATTTTAACGATGAAACACAACTTACTAAATATGCAACTAATATACAAGCAAGCGGTGCAATTGATGCTCACATTGTGCCTATTGCCAGTGATATGCCTGGATATGAACATAAAATTATAATGGCAAGTCCATCTTTTACACAAGGATCATCTATAGAACTTTCTTGTGATGGGCCTATTAAAGAACCATATGTATTATTTCAACAAGGTTCTCTTACATATGAATATGGTAAACTTGCTCTAATAAATTATTTAAATAAAATAAATGAATAAAATAAAAATCTTCTTAATATACTATTATTAGGAGGATTTAAGTGAAAATAGATCTATTAAAAAATTATATCAACAAAGTAACTAAAGAAGATATAAAAAATTATATTACTAAAGAATGTGTATGTGCTAGTGATAAAGAAATAGATATTATATATAACGCTATAAAAAATGATTATGAAGAAATATTAAATAGTAATGTTACTGATTATATTTCTAGACATAATTTAATTTTAAACAAAGAATTATACAAAAGAATAGTAGAAAAATACAATTATTATAAAAAGTTTATTGAATAAAAATCAATAAACTTTTTATCTTTTTATACTCTCAACTTCATCTAATATATTGTCTAATTCCATCAAATCATCAAGGTTAACTTCCTCTTCATCAAATTCAGATTTTTGGATGCTAGCAAACAACTCTAAAAATTTATCATAATCTTTTCCAATTAATTCTCTAAATTTATCAGTATAGTTTTCATCATAAGCAGAAGTCATAAACCATACAATTATTGGAAATTTTGCTATTTCTACCATTCTAGATGCATACTTAACATCTTCTTGAATATCATCATCCCTAGAAATACTATCTAAAATGCTTGATAGATTATTAGGATTAGTTTTATATGTTATTAATTTAGCAAATAGTTCTGTAAAAGCTTCTTCTATTGCATTTTGTAAAGTTATTTTATCGTCTAATTCATCATATAGTTTATCAATATCAATAATATTTGGTATTTTATAATTTAAAAGGAAATCATCCGGCGTTGATATAAAAGATGCATCTACTTTATCATTAATTATTTTATATTTTTTTATTTGGTTTAATTTTTTAGATAAAGATATAAGAAAAGTTTTATAATCAATATTTAAAAGTTCACTACAATTAATATTACTATATTCATGATATTCTTTTCTTACCTTATCATATGCAATAACATCACAAACACCTATTTTTTTAGTAGTAACTTTTATAGGTATAATATTATCAAATTCATCTAGTCCGATAAAATCAGATATTTCAGATAAATAATCATTATATTTAGAAATATCATGATTTTTATTTTTTTCATTTAATATCATATCATCAAAAGAATCTATAGAAAATGTATTACCTAGTAACATAGTTCTATTAGCATGCAATATTTCATGAACAATAGCCTCTTTAACAGCATCTATTATATCTTGACTAAGTGTTTTATTATTGTACTTTTCACAACACTTATCAATAAGTTTTTTACTTATTTGAATAACATTTTTTTGAGGGGAATATGAAGCAGACACTTTCTTATATTCTTTTAATTCATATTTTATTTCTTCTAAATGTTTGAAAGCATAAGGATTTAAACCAAAAGAATATAAAAAATTATATATATCTTCATAAGCTTCATTTTTTATCATTTCTAAAAATTCATCACTATTCATTTAATACCTCATTTTTAAAATCTTTAAATTTCTTATTTCTAATATTTTCAATTTCATATTTATATGGTGCAAACTCATCTTTACTATTTCTATTAACATAAGGTGTCTCTAATATAAATGGAACATTTTCAAGTCTTTTATTATAAATTACATTAATTAATGTATCAAATCCAATTGTTCCATATCCAATATTAGCATGTCTATCTTTATGAGCTCCTTTATCATTTAAACTATCATTTATATGAAAACATTTTATTTTATCAAGACCAATTTTACTATCAAATTCATCTAAAAATGCATCTATTTCATTTATATCAATACCAGAGTCATTCATATGACAAGTATCAAGACACACCCCTATTCTATTTTTATCAATAACACCATCTATTATTAATTTTAATTCATCAATACAACTACCAACTTCATTTCCTTTACCTGCCATATATTCAATCAAAATAATAACATCGCTACTCTTACTAATTACTTCATTTAGTCCTAAGATAATATTATTAATACCCTCTTGCTTTGTACAATTAACTGCACTCCCAGGATGAAGAACAATTTTATTAAAACCTAAACTTTTAACTCTATTTAACTCATCAACAAAAAAATCTATATAAAATTTAACTTTACTTTCATCTTGCCTATTAGCTAAATTAATAATATATGGAGCATGAACAATAACATTATCACTAATAATATTATTATCGACCATCAATTTAAATGCTTCATAAGTTAAACTATCATTTATTTGGCTTCTTTGTGTACTTTGAGTAGACCCAGTATAAAACATAAATGTATTTGCATTATAACTAAGAGCTTCTTTAACACTACCAAGTAACTGTTCTTTATTATTAAAACTAACATGACTCCCAATTATTAAATTCATATATATCACCAAATATATTATATAATAATTATTATATTTTTAAAAGAATTTAAGGCAAATAAAAAAAGAAGATTTCTCTTCTTTATTTGTAACTATTATTATGCGCCAAAATCAACTTTATAATTGCAAGCAGTATCACCGGCATTATCTTTAATAGCACTATCAGCAACATCAGCATATTTAATTGCAGTACCAGTTACATTATAGCAGAATGAACCATCTGAAATTCTAGCACCAATTATATTACCTTGATTATCTACTTTAATAAAATAACTTTTAGTAGTTTCAATATTTAATTTATGTACTTTATCTGCATCATATATTGCATTGTTAGTAACAGAATCTTTAATTTCTGAAAGATCAACATTTGCAAAAACATATTCTGAATTATATCCACTCAAAGATTCTTGTACATAGTCAGTAGTAACTTGTTTTAAGATACTTTGAACCTCTGTTTTAAATGTGTTCTTCTTAGATGAATTAAACATACCTAATACATTTGGCATAGCTATAACTACTAAAATTGCTAAAATTGCAATTACTGCTAATAATTCTACTAAAGTAAATCCTTTCTTTTTCATTTTTTTAAACTCACTTTCCTTTCTTTTAGGGGGCTACCCTTTACCTTATGTATCAATTATAACATCATAAAATATTATTAGTCAATAAATAAAAAAATAAAATGTAATATTTTACATTTTATTCACCACTAGCACTAATAATCTTAGTAATTAAGTCTACACTATCGATTATGTTATCTACTTTATCTATTGTTCTTAACTTATATTTTATTTTCATTTCTTTTAAAAAATTATTATATTCATTTTTATCTCTATTTAATATTTTGTACCAATTAGAATTTTCTCTTAAAAACTGTAAATATTTTTCATCTTCTAATAATTTTTCTTTAATTGTATAGATCATTCATCACCATATATATTATCTATTTTCTCTTCTTTTACAGGAATATTATCTTTTACTTCACTCTTTCTAGTTAATTCTTCTACTAAACTAACTGCTTTTTGAAGTGATGAGATATTTTCTTCTAACGAATCTAAATTAATATTTTTAACAGTCTTTAATAATCCATCTATATTAATAGAATCTTTTATATCTTTTTTCATATATTTTTTCCATATATTTTCATCTTCTCCATATAAATCATATAATTCATAAAATGTTTGCCATGATACATTATTATCTTTAACATAATCAACAAATTCAGGATGATGAGCAACAAATTTTTTAAAATTATCTAACTTTGACATATTATAATATATTAAAAATGATATGTTTTTATACATATCATTCTATAATTTTAAAATAATTTCCACTATCTAAATATAATATTCCTTTATGATTATCTAGTTTTGTTACGATTGAAACATATTTATTAAACGTTTTCATTTTATTTGTATTTATATATACTAAGTTACCATCATTCATATAAAATATAAATCTTTTTGAGTCAAAGTCATTCTTAGAATATTCTATTTCACTAACTAAACTAATAATACTATTATCTATTTGAGAAAATTCTTCTATAAATTCTTTTTCTACTTCACTTGGAACATAATTTATAAGTAGAGGTACGTTATATTTATTAGTTGTATCTATCTCACTTCCGTCTGATAGTTTATACTTATTGGTACTTCTAGTTAAATACAATACTTTTTTTTCTTTAATATCTAGTTTTAATATGAAACCAAGTTTTTTTGATATTTTAACATCTTCTATTAATTCTAATTTTTTTAATTTCTTTTTAATAATTGATTTATTTAATAATATAAATCTAGGATAATCTTCAAGACCAGCAGTTTCTATTATTTGTTCATCTGTATAATATTGATTATTTAGAATAACAATATTTTTAGTTTTGATACTAAATAAACAAGACACTATAAAGTAAATTATACATATTATTAGTATAAATGATAAAAATTTTACAAAATTAAATTTTCTTTTTACCCTTTTTTTCATTATTTTCCTTTAGTATTTTATATATTTCATCCATTATTATTGTACTGGAATTTATATCTTTAATTTCTTTTAAGTTCTGTTTTACTTCTTTAAATGTTTTTTCATCAAACATTTCATCAATTGCATCTATTAAAGTTTTTTTATCTAAATCTTTTTCTTCTATTAGTAAACTAATATTTTTATTAACTAAATCAAGAGCATTATAGTATTGATGATTATTTGCAACATACGGACTTGGAATTAATATTGACGGTGTTTTAGTTGCCATTATTTCAGCAATAGTACTAGCACCAGCACGAGAGATAATTAAATCTGCGCTTTTCATAAGACTTGGTAAATTATCAAAAAATGGTACTATTCTAGTGCTTTTAGGTACAACTAAATTGTTATTTAAATCAACATAACTCTTTTTACCAGTTATAAATAATATTTCTGTATCATCTCTTTCATATGTTCTTAAGAAATCTAATAATTTTTCATTTACTGATGTACTACCAAGAGATCCCATAACTATAATTATTAGTTTTTTGTTTTTAGAAAATCCTAAATCAGTTTTGTCATATTTTTTGCATTCTACTGCTCTTTGGCTAACTGGATTACCAGTATAAATTACTTTATTACATTTTAGTTTTAAATTACCATCTTTAAATGATGTAAATACAGCATCCACTTTTTTTGATAAATATATATTAGTTTTTCCTGGTAACATATTTTGTTCATGTAAAAATACTTTAATTCCTCTTTTTTTAGCAGCAAGACAAACTGGAAGTGTTACATATCCTCCAAATGCAATTACTGCATCAGGCTTAAACTCATCCATTATTTTTAAACATTTCTTATATGATTTTAGTATACATGCTACATTTTTAACATTTCTTATAATATTTGTCTTAGAAAGTCCATAAATCTCTATACCTACATATGGGATGCCCATTCCTGGAATTAAATCATTTTCCATTCTGTTTTTAGTTCCTATATATAAGTATTCATTTTTCTTATCTTTCTTTATTTCATCTAATACTGATAATGCAGGATATATATGTCCTCCTGTACCACCAGCCGTTAAAATAAATTTCATGTGTTATTCACCTCAATCACTAATATTATATACTATTAATTCTTTTTTTTCATCAATTCTAGTATTTTTTTTCTCAAAAGTTTATTAGCATTATCTAGACTCATACCACTAATATCAATTGGTTTTCCTATTCTAGTAGTTAATTTTCCATTTTTACCAGTATATTTTCCACTTATCCCATATGGAATAATTAATGCGCCTGATTTTTGAGCTAAAGAAACAGCTCCATATTTAAAAGGTAATAAATCAACTTCATTTAAAGTACCAATTGTTTTATTTCTTGTTCCTTCAGGAAATAACCCTAAGGCTTTACCTTCTTTTAATATTTCTAATGCTTCAGTTTTAGCGTTTACATCATGTATTCTTCTATCTACTTTAATACATCCTGTAAACTTAAAGAACCATGCACCTCTTTTTTCAAAATATTCTTCTTTAGCCATCATATGTATTACTCTTTTTGTAGCTATCATAACATTAAATTGATCATGAGTATGTATATGATTGCCACATAAGATAATTGGTCCTTCTACAGGTATATTTTCACTTCCTATAACAGTAGGCTTAAATCTAATTTTAAAATATAAAGATATAATCGGTTTTAAAAGCTTATAACCAAATTCACTCTTATACATCAATCACTTTCTCCCTCATCATTATTTATTAAATCTCTATATGCCACTTTACCAAGTTTAGTTTTAGGTAACTCTTTTCTATATCCATAAGCATATGGTAAAGAATATGATGCAATATTACGTTCACAATGTTCTTTAATACTCTTTTTAACTTCACTAGTTAATTCAATATCTTTTTTAAGTACTATATATGCTTTTACAACTTCCTTTTTATAAGGATGTGGTACCCCTACTACAACACAAGTATCAACATATGGATGTTCATTTATTATTTTTTCTATTTGTCCTGGATAAATATTATATCCACTAGAGACTATCATTCTTTTAAGTCTTGACTCAAAATAAACAAAGCCATCCTTATCCATATATCCAAGATCCCCTGTATGAAGATATGTATTCCCATCTTTATCCTTCTCAAGTACTAACTTTGTTTCTTTTTCTTCATTTAAATATCCTTTCATAACGGTTGGACTATTTACACATATTTCACCAATTTCTCCAAATTTACATTCTAGATTAGTATCAGGATTAATAATTTTAACAATACAATCGCTAAGAGGTATACCTATACTTTTAAGCCTTGATTCACCTGGAGGCATCATAGTTGCTCCAGCACAACACTCAGTCATACCATATGCTGTTCTAATTTTAATATCACATCCATGATCATGAAAGAATTCATCTAATTGTGTATTTAAGCTTTCACTTAAGAAATCCCCACCACAAAGTACGCATTTAATAAATGATAAATCAGCATCTATCAATTTCTTACTTTTTGGTAAACTAGAAAGTAATCCAGGAACACAAGCAATAGCATTAGGTTTATATTTAAGAATAGTTTCATCAAATTTCTTAGGGTTTACAGTTGGTAATATTATTGCTTCATCTGCGCTAATCATAGTTGCATGAAATGTCACTCCAAGACCAAATCCATGAAATATTGGCATAATTGCAAGTAAACTTACACCTGTACCAAGAACTTGACTCATATGTGCTCCTTGAATTGCAAGGGCATTAAAATTAAGATTTGTAAGTACTATGCCCTTTGGTGTACCAGTAGTTCCTCCACTATGAAGTATAGCAGCTATATCAGATCCCACTGAATTATCTTTAATTTTTTGTTTATAAAACTTAGCTCTAGATATAAATCTATAGTATGGAATTACATTATTTCCACTAGGTTTTTTACTCTTTCTACCAGTAGTTAACTTATATCCTATTTTAGTAATCGGATCCATTGATTCACAAACTGGAGCATATACTACTTTTTTAACATTAGTTTCATCTAATATGTTAGATAATTTCTCAAATGCTATATCAGCAACCATTACATAAGTTGAATTAGTCAAATTAATGCCATATTTCAATTCTTCTTCACTACTAAGAGGATGAATCATATTAACTATACATCCTATTTTATTAAGCGCGTAAAAACAAGTTATTGCTTCTGGAGTATTAGGCATTATCATACTAACATAGTCCCCCTTTACTACTCCTAGGTGAGCAAATGCACATGCTGCTTCATCTATTTTTCTTAAATAGCTTTTATAAGTTACACGAGTTCCGTAAAATGTATATGCTATATTGCTTGGATGCTTAATAGCTGCTCTTCTTATCATTTCATACATTGAAACATCTGGATAATTTAAATGAGCTTTAATTCCATTTTTATAATATTTAAACCACGGATACTCTTTATTATTTTTCTTTTTTATTATTTTTCTCATCTCCTATTTTAATTAGATTTATAACTTTATTCATAAGAATTTTATTTTCTTCTTCAAGACTTTTCTTTACTTTATATGCATCCCCATAAGTAATTCTGATTTTACCTCTAAATAGTTTATATTCACCAGTGATTGAAAAAGGTACTATATATGATTTAGTCTTTTTAGCAAATGATACTGCCCCATATTTAAAAGGCAATATTATATCTTTAGATTTATTTACTGTTCCTTCAGGAAATATACCAATTATATTCCCATTATTTAATACATTTATTGCTTTATTTTTAGCAATATCATCATGTATACTTCTATCAACACTAATACACCCCATACTTCTAAAAAACCAATTTTTAATTTTATTATTAAATAATTCTTTTTTAGCCATCATATGTACTACTCTCTTAGGACCCGCTAACATAAGAAATGCATCTATATTCCCTTTATGATTTCCTGCAAGTATAACGCTACCCTTTTTAGGTATATTTTCTATCCCATCTATTTTTACATTATATATACACATAAAAAATGGTTTAATTATAAATTTTAATGTTTTATACATCATGTACTTCATACTACTATTACCTCATTACATAGTATATCATAATTTTATTTCTTTTTCATTAAATTTATAACAACCACTTCTGCTGGATTAAACATTCTAAATGGAAGCCTTTTACTAAATCCAAGCCCCCTAGATACTATTAATTTCATTTTATCAAGTACATACATACCATTATAATATTTTGGGAAAAATGTATAGTCAGGTGAAAAAACACCTCCTAATTTAGGTAATTTAATTATTCCTCCATGAATATGACCACTTAAAACTAAATCAAATCCATATTCCTGATAAATAGGCACATCTAATGGATTATGAGCAATTAATACATTAAATTTATTTTTATCTAATGAGCCTAATTTATCATTTATATATTTAAAATCAATCTTCTTCTTTTTTGATCTTTTATAAAAATCATAATCTAGATTTAAACCAAATAAATTAATATTAAATGTTAAATTACTCTTCATGTTATTTAATAGAATAATATTAGATTTACTTATTTTTTCAATATACTTAATTTTATTAGACACTAAAATTTCTTCTTCATGATTACCAAAAGTATAATATGTTTTATATTTATCAAATATTTTAAATAAATTTATAAAGTTTTTGCTTTCTTTTGGATAATCATTAATCATATCACCAGACAATATAATTATATCTGGTTTTTCAATTTCAATTATATCTTCTAATTTATCTTTAATATTTCTATTGTGTAAATCAGACAAAAGCATAATTTTTAAATCTTTATCTATTTTCTCATCCTCTATATCATAACTATTAACTTCTATTCTTTTATAACTAATAAATATAACTACAATAATCAAAAAAATGAGTATTAATATTCCTATCATAATTTTCCTTTCTAAAAAATAAAATAAAAGTTTAAAACTACTTTTATTTTATACAAGATAATACTTGTGAATGAATATATTCATTACCATCGCTATTATAGTGAAGCCCATCTGGTTTTAAATATTTATCTATCCACTCTTCATGTGATGTTGTATTATAAACATCACAATACGTTAAATTATCAATATTTGACATACAGGATTTAATTATATCATTGAACTCTAAAACTTTAGAAGTTTCTCTTTTTTTAGTCTCATCATTAACTGGATTTACAGAAACCAAATATATTCTATTGGTATCTTTAATATCCTTAATAAAATTAGTGTATGCTGCACAATAACCATATACATCCTCTGTATCATTAACACCATAATTTAATATTATATTATATGATTTATCTTTATTATTATTTAATATTTCTTTTGCCGTTTGAATATGTTCAAGAAAATCATTTAATTTTGCGCCATTTTTAGCAACCATTTGTTCATTATCATATAAAACACCACTTAATGCGACTGTTCTAGAGTCCCCCATATAAATATTACCACCATAATTTTTTTTAAAATCCACGTTAGCATTAACTATATTTTCAATATTATCTAACTTATCATTATATTCTTTTTTTAACTTATCACTTCTAATATTACTAGCAATCTTTCGTGCGCTATTTATCTCATCATAATTTGGATTAGAATCTAATTTATCTATATATTCATCTAATTGTTTAATATATAATTTTTCAATAATATTTAAATTAACATTAACACAATCTTTATACTCTGGAAACTTTAAGTTGATTCCGAAAGTAATTATTAGAGGAACAAAATAGACTAATAATGATATAACCGAATTGGTTAATATTTTTTTAAATGTATTTTGTACTTCAAAATCCCATAATTTAATAAAATACCTAAGAAATTTATATAATGAAATAGTTATAATAATTAATGGTATTGTAATTCTAATAATATCTATAATTAATTTAATAATTCTTATTATTTCTAGTTTATTTGGACTTTCACATATTGAAATTAAATTTAACATCTTATCACTTCCACTTAAAGTATTTTATCACAAATTAATAATTATTTAAACATTAAAAAAATAGTTTACATAAATAAAAAAAGACTTTATTTATAAAGCCTAATTTAATTTTTCTCTTACAATATTATTTACAAGTTTCATATCAGCTTTTCCCTTAAATATAGGACCTAGTTCCTTCATTATATTTCCCATATCCTTCATAGAAGTAGGTTTTAATTTATCAAATACTTTATCAATTTCACTTCTAATTTCATCTTCAGATAATTGTTCTGGTAAATATTTACTTAAAAGTTCAATTTCTCTATTTAAATTATCTATTAAATCTTGTCTATTACCTTTTTTAAATTCTTCTATACTTTCTTTATGAGTTTTAACTTGTTTACTAACAACATCTATAACGATTTCATCACTTGCATTATTTCTTTCTAATTTATTATTAACAAGATATAAATCAATCGCAGACTTTAATAATCTTAAAGTACTAAGAGTTTCTTTATCTTTACTCTTCATTGCATTAACCATATCTTTAGAAATAGTTTCATATAACATAAGAAATCACTTCCTTTTTATTAGTATCTTTGCTTATTATGTTTCTTAGCATTTCTAATAGCTTCTTTTTTAGCTTCTCTTCTGATAATTCCTGGTTTGCTGTATTCTTTTCTTTTTTTCATTTCAGTAGGGACTCCGCTTCTTTGAACTTTCACCTTGAAACGTTTTAATGCACCTTCTACATTACCATCTTTTACTTCAACACGTGTCATTACATCTCCCCTCCCTTCATGACTATAATTGATTATAGTACAAAAATTTAGCAATTTCAAGTAAAAAACGACATAAATCAACAATTTTTTATATAGCAAGAAAAAAGAACTATTTTGAATTATAATTCTTTACAATAGTTCTATATAATATTAGTAAACACTAACTTGTTTTTTATCTTTTCCTTTTCTTTCAAACTTTACATTGCCGTCTATTTTAGCATATAAAGTATGATCTTTACCCATACCTACATTATTTCCTGGATAAATTTTAGTTCCTCTTTGACGATAGATAATTGCTCCAGCCTTAGCTGTTTGTCCATCACTAAGTTTAGCTCCTAATCTACGACCAGCTGAATCTCTACCATTCTTAGTAGAACCAACACCTTTTTTAGATGCAAATAATTGTATATTTAAATTCATTTTAATCATGGTCTTCCTCCTTAATAATAATATTTTTATCATAATTGTCTCTAAGTTCATGTATCATATTAACTAGAGTTTTAAGTAAACTATTTGTTATATTATCTTTCTTAATATTAATGATATTTAAATCATTACTATCAGTATAACTAATAGCATCAATATCAATATCAAGTATTGCATTTATTGTAGTGATTAACATCGTACTAAATGATGCACATACAATATCTTTACCATACTCATCATAATTAGCATGTCCATGTGCACTAATACTTTCAATGATATCATCTTTTTTTACAACTTTTACTTTAATCATTATTTTGTTATAGACTTAATAACTATCTTAGTATATGGTTGTCTATGTCCTTGAGTCTTTCTATATTTTTTCTTTGGTTTATATTTAAATACAAGGATTTTCTTTTGTTTACCATGTTTTAAAACTTTAGCAACAACTTTAGCACCCTTAACAGTAGGAGTACCTACTTTACCATCAACATATAAAACTTCATCAAAAACAACTTCGCTATCTACTTCATTATTTAGCTTTTCAACATATAGTTCTTGACCTTCTTCAACCATATATTGTTTTCCACCAGTCACAAATATTGCTTTCATTTAAATTCCTCCTTCAATAAGACTCGCTTTTAAGGTAAGTATAAATACTTTTTATTAACCTTTTCGATGCGGTTGTAGAGAAAGATTTCTACAAACATGAGTATTTTAGCATATTTAACTAGTTCTGTCAAATATATTTCTAAGAATTTTACTCTCAAAACTATTATTAATTATATGCGTATAATCCCTATATAATAAATTTATATTATTTACTATTTTTATTTTTTTAAAATTGTAATTATATAAATACCTTTCTAATAAAAATTTATTATATTTAATTTTAATATTCATATATTCTAAAACAATATTTTTAATTAAAAATATTGAAAGTACAATTGCAAAAAATGTCTTATTATATAAAGCAAATATAACTATAAAGATTAGTGATATTATTATAGATAATATGTTAGATAATTTATATGAAAAAAATAAATCAAGAATTAAATTTAATAACTTTCCTCCATCTAAAGGTAATATAGGCATAAAATTAAAAGATAATAAAAGTATATTGATTTTCTTAAATATGAAATATGTATTACTCTTAACATGACCATTTAAATATAACTTATATACTAAATAAAAAAATATAAGTTGAAATACTAATCCACCAATCAAACAAAAAAACTCTTTTTTTATACTAATATTAAGTTCACTATCAAATATAGTACACCCACCAAAAGGGTATACTTCTATCTTAGATGCTTTAATACCCTCTATTAATCCAAATATATAGTGTCCACCCTCATGAATTATAATTATCAATAATAGTAAAAAAATATATTCAAAATATCCAGCTAAAAAAGCCAATAATATAAATATATAAGTAGAGTTATGTATTCTAATTTTCATTTGTTATTGGTTTATCATCTTTATATAATACATAGTAATAATATTCACTTGTACTACCTAATGCATTACCACTCTCAACATAATCATATAATTTAACACTTTCTTTAATATTTCCATACCAAGCATAATAACCATTACTTTGTTGTATAATTATTGTATTTCCATAACCTTCTGTTTCTCCAATAAAAGTAACAATTCCCGAATCTTTAATTAACACTTGGTCACTACCAGTCATATATATTTTTTTCCCATCTTTATATACTTCTACTTTTTCATTTTCATTTTTAATAGCTAATTTAGTATTATTTGTTTTAAATATTTCCGTTAAACTATCTATAATATTGTTTAATTTACTAAAGTCCATGGTATGGTTAAGCACATCATCAATTAAAAATTCTCTAAATTTTGGACTAAAATTACTTATAATTAAAACAATCATAGTAAAAATTGCAACTGTAAAAAATTTACTTATAACATTTTTCAACCAGTTTCTTTTTTTATTATTTTGTTTACTACTATTTTTATATTCTTCATATGTCATATTAAATACTATTCTATTTATTATTCATATATTCATAAAAACTAAAATAATTTTCATCGCCAAATATAATATGATCTATAACAGGTATTGCGACTATTTTCCCTATTTGCATAAGAGCACGAGTAACTTCTTCATCTTCTTTGCTAGGTGTTGAATCTCCACTTGGATGATTATGCATTACAATAATAGAATATGCGCTTTCTAAGAAAGCATATTTAAAAACTTCTCTTGGATGAACACACGATGAATTTATTGTACCTTTAAATAATAACTTATATGATATTAATTTGGATTTGGCATTTAAATATATAGCATAAAAGTTTTCTTGTTTTTCATTAATAAAAATATCTTTAAAGTACTCAAATATCTTTTTAGTATTATTTAATTTAACATCATTTTTTTCATTTTTATAATAAACTCTTTTACCAAGTTCTAAAGACGCAAGTAACCAAGTTGCCTTTACTTTACCTATTCCATCAATACTTATTAGTTTATTTAATGTAATATTTTTAAGTTCAGTTATATTATTAATCATTTTTAATATTTCATTTGAAAGCATTTTTACAGATACATTTTTATTTCCCGTTCTAAGTATTATTGATAATAATTCTTCATTTGATAAATTATCCGCTCCATATTTAATTAATCTTTCCCTAGGCCTTTCATTAACAGGAATATCTTTTATAAGTATATTTTTCATATAACCTCCCATTAATAAATATCAACTAAAAATTTTAAAAACACTTTAAATAAAAAACATTCAAATGAATGTTTATTTTTTTAATTTATTAATTACATTTATAAGAGTATCTGCTTCTATTATTTCTATATCATAGTTATTATCTTCCTTTAATTTAATTGCTTCTTCTAAGTTTCCACTAGGAACTATAAATATATCCGCTTTATTTTTTACTGCTCCTAAGAGTTTATACTTAACCCCTGCTATTTCTCCTACATTTCCATATTCATCAACACTACCAGTTCCTGCAATTGTTAGTCCTTGTGTTAAATCATATTCTGTAATTTTATTATATATATCAAGAGCACACATAAGGCCTCTAGATGAACCACTTTCATTATCTTTAAATATATATTCAATTTTAGGATTAGTTTCTATATCTTTAAGTTCTACAAGAGAAATTCCAATAATAATTTTATCATTTTCTTTCTTTAAAATACTATAACAATCTTTTAACTCATTTTCTCTTAATACTTTAATGTTTATTTTATCATTTTCTTTAAACTTACTAATTTCTTTTTTTAAAGAAATAAAATTACTTATTTCAACACCATTAATACTCTTAATAATATCTCCAATTTTCAAATTTGTATCAGCATTATTATAAATATAACTTACTGTTACATCTAAACTTTTAATATTATATTCTTTTCCAGCTGCATTAAATGCCGCTATTATAGCATCATAACTAGTCTCTTTTAAGTATACTTTTCCTCTATCTAATATTTCATTTGAACTTTCATCCTCTATTCTAGATTTATCTAAAGATACAATATCCCATGTTGGAAATAATTTAGCTAGTAATAAATTAACAATAGTACCCTTTCTTGCAGTTACATAAGTTAAATTAAAACTACCCTCATAATCATAAGAATTATCAACTATTATTCTATCGCTTAAATCTTCAAGACCACCAGGAGCATAAACTTCATAATCAAAAGAAATAGTATTTATAAGAACTATAAATATCAATAATAAATAAAATTTAAAATTTGATTTAATATTATTAATAACTTTTTCTATCATATTTTTAACCTTTCCATAATATTATATCACATATGAACAAATATATTATTTTAACAATAACATTATTTTTATTCTTATTCAATATTGATACAGTATTATTTTCAGTAAAAGATGCATCTTTATTATTTTTTAATAAATTATTTATATCTATATTTCCATTTATTATACTTTGCGATATTTTAATACACTACAATTATCCATTATTTATTAAAAATAGTTTTATAGGAAAAATAATATCAAAAATATTTAACATTGATTATAATTCTACCACTATATTTATATTAAGTGTATTCTCTAGTCACCCAAATAATGCTATATATATTAAAAATATGCTAGATAATAAACTTATAGATATTAAAACAGCTAATAAAATATTATGTTTCACTTATTTTCCATCAATTGCTTTTGTAATTGGTACCATTGGAATAACTATATATAATGATATCAAAATAGGTATTTACTTATATTTATGTTGTTTTATAAATAATGTATTAATTGGATTATTTTTAAGAAAACAAACTTGTAATTTTATTTATAATCTTGATGATACACAAAAAAAAGATAATTTCTTTAATCTACTTAAAAATAGTATCATAAAAGCTATTAATAGTTTATATATAATACTTGGAAATTTAATTATTTTTACAATTATTTTAAATATAATATATCATTATTTTGATATTACTCCAATTGTAAAATCTATTTTATCAGGAATACTTGAACTAACTAATGGAATAATAAATACAAATAATATGAATACTGATATTAATTTAAAAATATATATTACGTCATTTATATTAAACTTTAGTGGACTTTGTGTATTATTTCAAAGCTTTAGTATTTTATCTGATTATAAAATAGATATTAAAAAAATATTAATAATTAAATTAATATTTTCTTTAATAACTAGCTCCATGATGCAAATAGTGTTCTGTCTTTTACCTTTTTAACTTCACCATCTACAACTTCTTCGTATTCAATAAAATATGTGTTTGTTACTAGAATATTACCATTTTCATCAATTATTTGAATATCCTCATAACTACCATCTTCACGATTAATTCTATAATAATATCCATTAAATTTATATGCACTACCATCTTTTTTTACTGCCACTGGTATATTTAATTTTTTTATTTCAGTTAATTGGTTTGTCTTAACGCCATCCTTTTTAACATAAACATTAAAGCTTACACCATATTTAACAACAATTTCATCATAATATGAAGTTATTGTTTTTGCATCTTCAATAGTCTCATTTGAGCTATCTAACGTTAACTTTATTTCATCACCTATAACCATTCCAGGAGGATAACTTGCAGATGAGTAAAGGGTTATTCCATATGTATTATCATTTTTATCAACAGTATCATTTATTTGTAAACTTAAAGATGAAATAACATTTCTATAAGGATTAAGTTTATTAATTGGATCAACAAATTTATTAGCACTTTCAAATTCATATGTGGTATATGACATTTTTCCAAAATTGTAACCTACTGTATGAACCCTATCCTTTTTTAAATCAGTATTTTGAGTCAATGATAATGTTTTTATATATATAAGTTCACCCTCATCATTTTCTGTTGTATCTAAATATTTTAAAGTTGTTGTTATTGTCTTAATAGGACAATAATATGTACATGCAGAATTACCGCTAGATGTATCTATTTGCATACATTTCAAATATGTATCACAATATTGCCATTGTTCTTCATCTAAACTAACTTGTTCATTTGAAGCATTAATTCCCCTAGTATATAAATCTGATAGTTCATTATCAATTATAACTATTCTTCTTCTTTTACTATTACTAAGAATTATATCACATCTATCTCCTTCAATATTACAGCCAACATATCTTATCCCACCGTTATCGTATAAGTCATTATTAATTATTCGCGATATACTTGAACTAAATATTAAAGCATCTGTATTTTCATTAACTTCTGAATATGTATTTCTTAATTTTACTAATGAAGCCAACATAAAAGTAAGAACAACACTTACTAATACAATACTCATAATCACTTCTACTAAAGTAAACCCTTTCTTATTCATCATATACCTCCGATATATTCTATATAGTTATAATAACATTTTAACATAATTATTTCAATCATATTTTTAAACATTAACCACCAATAAAATATTAAAAAATAAATTATTAAATTAAAAAGCACATAAGTGCTTTTTAATTACCTATTTCATAATTACATTCTTCTTATGAATATTAAACTTATAACTTTATTTTGTATAGATATGAGATTATCTTTCTTTTATATAGTACTTTTTAATACACTATATATGGATCTTCCATATATCCAGTTCCTCTATCTATTAGGGCATCTGATTTTATAGATATTACTGGTCTTATAGCATATTCTTGATCAACATCCGAAGACATTATTGCCCCAGTACTAGAAACATTAAACACTTTCGCACTGTTTTCATAACTATCTGGACTCATTGTCCAATAATTTATATTATTAAATAAAAAATATTTATTATTAGATTTATTGTAAGCTCCACCTGCATATCTAACTTCATCAACACTTAATAATCCAACTGGAGTAGAGATAGAATTAGGATTTGAATTAACACCACCAACAATTACAGATAAAGAATATTCATCATCAATGGAACTGCAACTAAATTGAGGCTTTTGATTTAGATTTATTCTTAATCTAGAACCATATATAGTTGAAATTACACCATATCCACTTGTAGTTATGTCTTCTACGCTTCTATCTGCGCAAAATATAGTATCTGCTATATAAGCATCTTTAACACTAATTTTATCACTTAAATCTTCTGAATATATTATATTTGTATATGAAGATAAATCAGTATTATATTTATACCAATTTTCAAGTTCTTTTTTTATTTCACTTTCAATAATATTTTTATCTTCATCATAATAATGAGTAAGTTCATAATTATCCTTACTAGCGCCACCATATGTATATCCTACATAAGCATTATCATTTTTATTATTGTTATATTTACTCATTCCTATATAAGTCTTACTACTTGTACAGAAACCATTATCATCTAACATTCCACTATATACAAGTCTTATTGACCCATCTAAATTAGTATGAAGTATTTTCCAACATATTTTATTTCCAATAGTATTTTCATCATCTTCACTAAATTCTCTTCCAAATAAAACATAATTGTTGCTAACTTCTCCCCTATAAAAATAAATTCTTTTATCAGAACTTATATCTTCATAAAATAATCCTCTGCCATTTGTACTATTAGCAATATTAGAGTAATTAATACTATTTGTAGAAAGTGTTATATTATCTGATAACATTTTATTAAGCAAAGTACTTTTTCCTTCTTCTTTAGCACCTATATTTATTTCAATTTTATCATTAATAGCTTCTAAAAATTTATTTTTATCACTATAAGAATTTAAAATTGCTAACATAATAAATAAAAATATTATCAAGAATGAGTACACAACCGCAGTAGAAATAAACCCGTTTTTATTCTTCATATTTATCTCTCCTTACTTTAATTTAATTATATAATAAATAAAAATAAAAATCTACATTTGTAGATTATTTATTTTCATTTACTACATTCATACTTGAATATATATAATTAAAATTATTCTTTAAATTAACAACATTAATATACTCATCATTAACAAATTCAATCTTAAGTGGTAATATCAATAAAACATTTAATAATAATTTTTCTTCATCAAATAAATTCATATTTTCATTATAAACTTTAAGCAAATATTTAAAATTTAATTTATATCCTTCTTTTTTATAAAATTTATATAAATCTAATATAGGAGTATCAACTAAAGCCCCATCAAAACTAACTAAATAATCAATATCTGACTTAATAAAATGTTTGAGTGATAAATTATTATGAATAACACAAACTCTTTCATTTTCTTTATTTTCTACTTTTTTAAACCATTTTTTTAATGTACTTTCAGCATAGTTTAAATTACTCTGTATAGCAGAATAATTCCTAGCAAATAAATAATGAGAAGGACTCATAAACATTTCATTTTCTATTTTATCAATTAATTCTAAATAATATTTTTTTAAATATTTTATATTTCCATATAAGCTATTATATATTTTTTTATATTTATTTTTACTAACATCTTTATAAAATATAGTTTTACTATGCATTAAAGATACCAACTTAATAAATTCAACACCTTTAATTTTTTCATAATATTTTTTACTTTCTATATATTCATATGTAATAAATTCATCATCTAAATCAATTATCTTAGGATAATTTTCAAAATCAGTTGTAGCAAATATATCATAAATATCAATTATATTTTTATTATACTTTTTCTTTACTTGATTTTCATTTATTTTTACACTATTAATATATTTTTTACTCATTTAAGCTAGGAATAATTATTTTATCTCCTATTTTAATGTCATTAACATCATTATATTCTTTTAAATCATTAATAGTTACATTATATTTATTACATATAGTTTCTATAGTATCTCCTTCTCTTACAATATATACTTTATATGTATAATATTTATTCTCTGTATTAATTATATTATTTGTTATATTAGTTATATTTGTACTTAGTTCATTATCTTTAATAGTAGTAATATCATTATTTATTTCTACCTCTTCTTCATTTTTAATATTATTTAAATCAATATCATTAAAATAATTATCCATAAAATCATTCTCACTTTCATTATCAATTATAATTTCTTGAGTTTTTTCTTTCTTATCATTTTCATTATGAATTTCAATTTCACCATCTTTTTCCTCATCTTCCTCTTCTTCAATTTCTTCTTCACAAGTAAGTTCTAAATCTATAGATACACTAAGTACATCTTTATTAATATTATAATTAAAATCTTCTATTTCAATATTTATAGTATCTCTTTGTATTTTTTTAGAAATAGCAATTGAAAATGGTAAAGAATAGTAGAAATCTTCTTCTAATATACTTGCTTGTGTCATTTTATAAGACCCTGATATATCAACAGACCCATTAATTAAATCATTATCTATTTTATAATCATGATCTAAAGATATATTAGTTATTTCACCTATTTTAGTTTTAAAAATAATATCTTTTTTTAATGGAATAATTTCCCTCATATATATCTCCTCTCAATTAATAATATGAAAAAAAATATCCTTTATGAATTATATAAAGAATATTTTATTTAAATATATGATCAAATATATCATTATAATTTGATACAGGTATAAAATTAATATTATCTTTTAAGTCTTTTTCAAGCCACTCTATATCTTTTAAATTATCTATTGGAATAAATAATTTATTAATTTTATTTTTTCTTGCTGCGATTGCTTTATCTTTAATACCTCCAACAATTAAAACATCTCCTTTAAGGGTTATCTCTCCTGTCATAGATATACTATTATCAACTATTTTATTTTTAATAAGTGATAAAATTGCTGTTGTTATTGCAGTTCCAGCTGATGGTCCATCTTTAGCAGTAGCGCTTTGAGTAAAATGAATATGAATATCATGTGTTAGAAAAAAATCTTCGTCTATATCAAAATACTTAGCATTACTTTTAATATAACTAATAGAAACTTCAATACTTTCTTTTATTACAGTCCCAAGTGAACCAGTAAATGTATAATTTCCGTTTCCTTTATATGCACAACATTCTATATCAAGTGAAATTCCCCCAATACTTGATGCAGCAACTGCTCTAACTACACCACTATCTTTTATTTCTTTAGTATTAGTGTTTAAGTATAATTCCTTTTCTAAATAGTTTTTTAAATCACTTGCGTGTATTCTAACACTGACTATTTTTCTAGACGATTTTATATGATTAGTTATTACTTTTCTAGTTATTTTATTTAAACATCTTTCTAATTCTCTAACACCGCTTTCATTAGTATATTTATCTATTATATTTTTAATTGCATCTAATTCAAATTTAATGACATTTTTAGAAAGCCCATGTTTCTTAAGAATATTTGGAATTAAATAGTTTTCACTAATATATATCTTTTCTGCTTCAGAGTATCCGGACAAATTAATTATTTCTAATCTATCCAAAAGAGCTGGTGGTATTGAAGAAATATCATTAGCAGTAAGTATAAATAATACTTTACTTAAATCTATTTCTTCATCTATATAATTATCAGTAAATCTCTTATTTTGAGTAACATCAAGAATATCAAGTAATGTACTAGCTGGATCTCCTTTATAATCTTTCTTTAATTTATCAACTTCATCTAATAATAATACAGGATTTCTACTATTGCATTTAATTAGTGATGTAACTATTTTACCAGGATTTGAGCCTATATAAGCACGCCTATGCCCAATTAATTCAGATGAATCACTCATTCCTCCTAAAGATATTTTAACAAAATTTCTATTTAATGATAATGCTATAGATTCTGCAAATGTTGTTTTACCAACACCAGGAGGTCCAACTAAACAAATAATTGGACTATTAACATCTGGCGATATACTTTTAACTGCTATATATTCAACTATTCTATTTTTAGCATCCTCCATCCCATAATGAGTAGCATTAAGTTTTTTTTCTATTTTAAGCAAATCTTTTTCATCCTTAGTCTCTTTATACCAAGGAACACTAAGCAAATAATCAATATAATTTCTAATAATTCCAGCATCAGGGCTCATTTCACTAGATGAGTCAAATCTTGATATCTCATGAAGTAGTTTATTTTTTATTCTATCAGGAAATACTCCATCATTTACCCTATCTCTTAAATTAATTACATCTTCATCTTTTAAAACACTCTCGCCTAATTCATCTTTTATTACCTTTAGTTTTTCTTTTAATATATATTCTTTTTGTGTATCATCAAGGCCCTTTTTAATTTCATTTTCAATATGACCTTCTAAATCGATAATTGCACTTTCAATAGCAAGTTCTTTAATTAAAGTTTTACTTCTACTTATTGCTGAACTATCTAACATTAGTGAAAGTTTTTTCTCAAATGATAATTGTAAAAAGTTACCAATTAAATCAGTTAATTTTTCTAAAGGAACATTTGAATGCAATTGAGACATAATAGAATTAGTAACAAAAGGATTCTTATCAACATAACTTTCAAATTCATTTAATAATTTTCTAGCATAAGCAATAGTTTCAATTTCGCTATCTTTATTTTCAATATTAGTAATAATACTATCTAAAATGTCTTCCTCGTTAGAATAATTTACATAACTTATAACTTTAACTCTATATAAACCAGTTATTATAAGTCTCATATTACCATTTGGCAAATCAATAACACTTTTAATTTTTCCAACCACACCTATTCTAGGTAAATCAGAAGCATCTGGCATTTCCTCTAAAGCGTCTAAAGGGCACACTACTAGTACTTCACTATCATGATAAAGTTTAGATATTTCAGTTACTTTTTTGCTAATTTCACTTTTAATCTCGACTCTAACTTCTTGATAGGGAAGAAGAACTAATTTCTTTAGTAAAATAACTGGTAGATTACTTTTAATCATGTGCTCCTCCTTGTCGTCTTATGGGTATTTATTATAAGAGGTAATTTATAAAATGTAAACAAAAAAAGCAAAAAAAGTTTAAATAATTTTTTTGTTCTTTTTTATTTTGTTTTTTTATTCGATTTTTCTTGACAAATAAATTTTTTTGTTTTTTTGATATAACAATTTTAGGTTAAAAAAACATTTATAATCTATCGAATGTTATTCCCTTAATTTTTTCTTGTTTAATAGTATTTACTATTAATATAGATACTCTTTCATAATCCACTTCTCCCTTAATAGGTATATTCTTATATTTAGAGATTTTAATAAAGCATTCCTCTATTTCATCATTATTGTACTCATCAATACCAAATTCCTTTTTTAATATTTCTTTATAATATTTATCAAGCATTAAAAGTATATGAATAGCAACATCTTCAATAGTTAGAATTTCTTCTTTTATTATGGTCATACTTGCTAAATTAAGTGCCTGAAGCCTATTATCAAACTTAGGCCACAATATACCAGGAGTATCAACCAAATCCATATATTCATTAACTCTAATTGTACTAAGTCCCTTAGTAACACCTGGCTTATTTCCAACACCAAGTATACTCTTTCCTACAAGCTTATTAATTAAAGTACTTTTACCAACATTTGGAACCCCTATTACCATACATTTAGCTTTTTTAGGCAATAATCCTTTATCCTTCCTTTTGGTATTTACATCTAGCATAAGTCTTTTTACTTCATCTATTATTTTCTTATAATCATTGGAATTTTTAGAATCACAAGTAATTACGATACTTCCCTCGCTCTTATACTTGTCTATCCATTTATTAGTTTCATCTTTATCACACAAATCATATTTATTAAATACAACTATACTTTGTTTATCCCTAGTTAAGCTTTTAAAATCAGGTATCCTAGATGATAAAGGAATTCTTGAATCTATTACTTCAATTACTATATCTATACTTGATATCATAGAACTTATCTCTTTTTTAGTTTTATGCATGTGCCCTGGATACCAGTTAATATTTGTTTTGTTTTCGTTCATATTATCACTTCCTTTTATATATTTTATTTAACACTTTATTAAGAACTAAATATCTATAACTATCATTCAATTCTTATTCATCAAGCAAATTAAATGTCTATCCAAGTTTTTTAATCATCTCTCTTAAATCTTCTATTATTCTTTCATTTGTTGTACCAAAAATAAATATCGTATTTTTTCTCTCAACATACTTTCTTTATTTAGATTAATTTACTAATTATTTCTATATTTTTCTTCAAAAATAATCTTTGCTTTCTTTACAAAGTAATTACTTTTATCATAATTTATTCCGGTATTCTCTAAAGCTTCAATCATTTTTTCTATTGTATTATACTTTTCGTTTTCTTCAATTTCAATAAATAAATATTTATTATTAACATCTTCAATACAAATTTGTAATCCATCTTTTTCATATACATCTATGTAGTCAACTATTTTTATTAGCTCTTTATATCCTATTGTTTTTAAAAATCTACTAGCATCTTCTTTATTAGCAACTTGTACTTTTGATTTTCCTTGTTTAATTATATTTTCATCTTCATCATATTCTTTGTATTTATACATAAGATAGTGTTTTTTATTATCAATACTTCTAACTAAAATACATTTTTTTAAAACTTCCAATGGATTTGTATTTAAATCTACATTATTTGGAACATAATATATATCATCAACAATATAACTATCAATTTTTATATAATTATTAATATTGAAAAAACTTATTAAATCATTTTTCGAAGTGTTAATAGTTACAGTTATCTCTTTTTCAAAATTCATTTTATTCAATTCCTTTCCTTATAAACAATCCTAAAGTATATCAAATTCTACTTAGTAATAATATTTTCTTCTTTTGTAATTATCTTTCTTATAATTTCAATTTACCTAATTATATCATATTCTCAAATTAAATAGATTTGTAAAATACATTTTATATACAATATATTATGAATTTTATAATTGATTAGATAATAATATAAGTGATATACTTTTATTATAGAAAGGAAGGTATATATGCCATATATTAAAACAAGTACGAATGTAAAAATAGAAGAAGAAAAACTTAATACTATTAAGTCTAAAATGGGACAGGCTATTAGATTAATGGGAAAAACTGAAGACTGGCTTATGTTAGAATTCAATGATGATGTTAAAATGTATTTTAAAGGAAATTCAGATAATCCTATTGCTTTTTTAGATGTTAGAGTTTTAGGCGGCGTTAATAATAGTAATGAAATGACTCATGAACTTACAAATATTATTTCTAATGAACTTGGCATTTCTCCTAATAATATTTATATTACATATCAAGGATATTCTGATTGGGGATATAACGGAAGTAATTTTTAAAACAGATTTTCTGTTTTTTTATTTATTTTAAAAAATAATCAAAAAAATTTATAAGTTTATTATTAATTTATATTATCAATATAAATATAAGATTGAGGCGCTTGATTTATATTATATTCTTTTAACTCTTTTGGTATATCATATTTAACATATTCTTTTATTTTATATGCAATTGCGTACTCTTTATTTTTAAAATATTCATCATACTTTTTCTTTTCAATACCACCATATTCATTTGTTTTTTTCCATATTATTTCTTTATCATCATATAATACTTCTTCAATAATTAATTCCCCTATTACTTTTTTTATTGGATAAGAAGAATAAACTATTATTCTATCCGGATCATTTTTACACTTTATTTTTCTATATTCATACTTTTTAGAACCATTAAATATCTTATTAGCATATTCAGGTTTTATTGACATCAAAATTGTGCTCATCTTATCTCCTTAACATATATATGTTCATCACCAAGATCTTTATAAAATTTATAATTATTGTTTGTTATAAATTTTATAAAATCTTTATTACTATTCTTGCATGTACAATAAATTGTATTAATACCATTCATAATAGCCACATCATCAGCTATCTTTAAATAAAAATTTCCTATTCCCCTATTAGTTTCAAATACATTTAGAGTTCTAATTTTTAGTACATTCTTCTTATCAATTTGTTGTGAATCAGTTTCATTTATCTTTAGAATTAATAAAGAAGTAATATTATTATCTTTTCTTGTAAAATAACACTCCTCATTTTTATTAATTAGTTTTAAATACCATTCTTTAGAATTAGAATAATTATTCTTTATATTAGTAAAAATATTATCATTATAACTAATCATTGAAATATAATTTTTTTCAATTACAAAGTTATTATTCTTTTTTAACTTTATTGCAACAACACCATATTTATTTTGATCGTCTATAGTATAAAAATCGTTTAATGAATTTAAGAAATCTTTAGTACTTTCCTCCGATGAAGCCAAAAATTTAATATCAATATTATTAATTAATTCTCCAAAATTATTAAAATATAATAAATCTTCTACTTCATAAATAATCTTTTCTTCTTTTAATGGTTCTTTTTGAAATTCTATTAGATCACCTTTTTTAATTTTTTTTCTTTTTTCATCATTCAATCTTATTTCATACTCTTTTGTACCATATTTTATATAATTAAAATATTTTTCTTGTAGTTTCATTATATGCATAATATTACCTTCTTTAATTTATTTTTTTATTAATAGGCTCTAAATAATTTACTTTTTTATCAGTAGATAATGCATACTCTATTTCAGATTTTGTGCTTTCACCTATATATCCGCCAACATTTATAACAAATATTTCATCTGACATATCAATTTTTCTTTTATGCATATCATCTAACATTCTTTTAGTTTTTGTTAATGTTCCCTCATCCATACTTTCCCAAACTTCATTATCTCCAGAATGTCCAAATAATCCTACAGATATCACAATATTTCCTTTCAAAGTTAATTCTTTTTGAACTTTATAAAATTCTTCTTTAAATCTAGTTGAACCGCATAATGTTATTACTTTGTAATTTTTTATCATACTTTCTCCTACTTAATATAGTTTATCAATTAATAATTATACCATATTATATAATAAAAACCTATAAAGATAGTTTACTTTATAGGTTAAAGTTTAGATTTATTATTCATCTTTTTTCTTAGTTAATTTTAAGCACTTAACTGCTGCAGCAGCACCTAATAAAGACGCTGATGACATAAGAGCATATTGTTCTAAATCATTTTCATCTCCAGTTTTAGGAACATCTGAATTAGGTTTATTCTTAGATGGTTCTTTTTCATCAATAATAGTAATAGTATATTCTCCATTACCTTTTGTACTTACTCTATACATTATATCTTGATATTTAATGTTAACACTATATCCATCAACAACTTCTTTATTATAAGAAGCATGTCCAACATATTTATATATATCTTCTTCTTTTTCAACTACAAGTATTGGTGTTTCTTCAATTATTTCAACTTCTTTTTCACCTTTTGCGACATAATCATATCCTTTTTGAGTTGTTTCTAAATCAATATAATATTCTTCGTTATTTAAAATAGCAGATGCATTAAGTAAAAATTCTTTCATTCTTTCAAGACAATAACCAAAAACAGTATGAGATACTTTCTTACTTGGAATATCAAGATTTAAACTATCATCTGTTTTACTAAATGTATATGTCCCCCATTGTTCTCCAATATAACTTAAATCAAAAGAATCATATCCATTGATAAATGTTATTTGTGATAACTCAATATTTTGTGTTGAGCCATCAAATTTTGTTGAACCTGTGTTTACTTCATTATATGATTTTACAAATTCATTTCTTTCTTCATCACTTAATTCTTCATTAGTCCATACGGCATAGTGACCATTAGCTTGTTTAATTAATACAAAATTTGTTTTACTTGCATCAAATACATATAAAGTTTTTGATTCATCATCTTTACTTGCTTCAACAACTTTACCAGTGTTTTCAACAACACTATTTATTTCATAATTTTCAACTATATATCCTTGACTTTCTAATTCTTTAATATATTCTTCTGCTTCTTGTTCTGTTTTAAAAGATTTGTTTTCAATAATTACCTCTTCTTTTCCAGAATTTTCTTTTCTAATAGTAGCAACTACTTTTACTTCTTTTGTATCAGTTTCAAGTAATTTAGCTGCCTCTTCTGCTTCTTCTAAAGTATCATAAGCTTCTGTTCCCGTAGTTTCAGTAACAACATCTTTTTCAGTATTTCTTTCTTCAATAATATTAGAATAATCAACTGTATATCCTTGTTCTTCCATTTCTTTCATTTTTTCAATTGCTTCATCACGAGAATCACAAATTTCTGTTACTAGTTCAGTAGTATACTCACCAGTATTTACATCTACTGTTTTTCTAATAACCACTACACGACATTTATCATTATTCATTGACTCATATTCTTTAATTATATCACTTATTTCTTCCTCAGTTTTTCCATCTAAAGAAACAGTAGTAGTAGTTTTTTTAGTTTCAACAAATTCTTCATCAATGCTAGATTCTATTAAAGTTCCACCTTCTTGTTCAATTTCTTCTGTCTTTTCATCTATTGCATCTTCTACTTCTTCTAAAGTAGCATAATTTTCATCAAAATCAAAACTTCCTAAATCCTCTACATGTGTTTTCTCTTCAGTTTCAATTTCAATTATTTCTACTTCTCCAAGATCATCTATTTTATCTTCTATTTCTTTTTCTACTTCTTCTAAATCTTTAGCATCAGATTCAAATTCAATATTAGTAATCTCTCCTTCTTCTTCAACTACTTCTACAGAATAATCATATGTTCCGCCTAATGACTCTACTTCATTTTTAATATTTTCTTGTTTTTCTTCATACTTTTTCTTTTTTTCAAGAGCATCATCTTCATTATCAAAAACTTCTGAATCACTGTATGATACTTTAACATTAGTATTAGTAGTAATATTATCACTAGATTCAATAGTTGTTGTATTTTCTTCTGTAGAAACATCACTATCAAGAGCATACGCTGTAGTACCAAATAGTTGTGAAATTGATAACATTACAGCTAAAGAACTTATAAATTTCTTTCCTTCTTTTAAAACTTTAATCTTTTTATTTCTCATAACATATCTCCTTCAATTATCTATTATATATATCAGTTTTTTTATTGTCAATTAATAACTAATCAATAAAATAATACACACACTATATAATATATACTTATACTCTAAAAATATGAAATAAAATTAAAATAAAGTAGAAATCTACTTTATTCTAGTTCAATAATAATTATTTTATTCCATACTTTCAAATAATGTAGATTCTTTCATACTAGGAAAATAATTATATATTTTTTCCCTTAAATATTCCCCTTTTAACATTAAATGATTATATTTTTTAATATCACTATCTTTTTCTTTTGAACATATCATTTCAAATATACGAGCTCTATCTTCTGATGGATATGAATGGCTATAATAATCAACAAAATATACGTTATCATCTGTAGTAGTTCCAATTGTATAATCTGTTTTCATTTGTGTATAAGAATACAAATAATCATACTTTTTAGGATTTAGTTTTGTCCAATCAGTCATATACTCATTCATGTTATGAAGTAAATTTTCAATAGAATGCATTAATTCATGACAAGTATTTGATTTTAATTCAAATTTAGTAATATCTAATAGTATTAAATATTTATCATCAGAATATATTGTAGAACCAGCTGGATTTGGATTATCATTATTAGATGTTATTCTATTTGACAAATATATATATAATCCCTCATCATTATTCTTTTCAAATGAATTAAAGAAGTCTTTTGAAAACTTATTTAGTACTTCTTTTATCTTATTTATGGCTAAATATATATCTTCCACTTCATTAACTTCTTTAGCGATATAACCATATTTTTTAAATATATCAAAATTTTCATAATTAATATTAACATTATAATTATCTTTTATATCATCTATTATTCTAGATAATTCATCATTTATTAGATTAACATAATCATCTATATTATAACTTTTAAATTTATAATTATTTTTGATTATATAAAAGTCATAATCACTATCTAATAGTTTTAGAAACACTATATTATTAACTACATTTATTCCATTTATATTTTTTAAATCATAGATTTTTACCTGACTATTATTTAAATCAAATACCTCAAGCCTTTCAAGATTACTATTGTAAATATATAAATTATTATTTTTATCAAGATAATTACCGTAATATTTGCCTCTATTTAGTTTTATATCATATTCTTTAAAAATATTATTAGATAAATCTAATATACTTACTTTATTGTTTTCAACATTATATAACCCATTTTTATATTTAGTATACGTTTTCAAATTATTATTTTCACACATTTTTTTGCTTACATCACATAATATTGTCTTAACTTCTACATCATAATTATTATATATTAAAAATAATTTTTCATTAACAAATACATAATCACTTAATAAATAATTTTCATATTTTGATTCAAGACTAAATATCTCTTTTAAATTATTATCAAATAATTTATTGTCTTTTATGTAGTACAATTTATTTTTATCACTAATACTTACCCCATCTTTTGAATCTACTAAATTACCACTATTATCATAAATATCTGTTTTATTATCAATAGAACAATACAAATAACTATTATAAAGTTTACAATCATAGTAGTTATTACTATTAAATAATTTAGTGTTACTTCCATCATATATATTATATTTATAAAAAATATTTGTATTATTGTCACTAATAGAATAATAAATATAATCTCCATCTATTATGTATGAATTAATTTCATTATTATTTAATTTTATTCCATAAACATTATCTTCTATTTTATTTCCTTTTATTATTTTATTATTTGTACTATCATTTATATTATTTTTAGGTTGTTTATTATAGTAATAAAGCACCCCAAATAAAATAATCATAGTAACAAATAATATACCAAATATTTTTTTCATATATTATCACCACATATATTATATCAAAATATATATACAATTAGTTAAATTATTAATTATTCAGTGTAAAACTATTGTTATCAAATAATCTCAATTTAAATCAATTATAGATCTTACTATTATAATAATTTTTCCTACTTCAATTACTATGTTATTCTTAACTTTTTATCAAAATAATCATTTTTTATAACCTATAATTATACACAAATAAAAAAATACCACATATAATCTATTTGTGGTATTCTTCTTAACTAAGAAAATAATACTTTTAACTTCTTACTATTCATTATTTTTCCATATATGTAGTGTAATAATACTGAAATACCTATAATAATAATAATTATTATTATATTATATAGTATTGGAATTGGTAATCTAAAATATAATTCATTTGCTATATCATATCCAAATAGCATTTGTATCATATACATTTCTAAAGTACTACTACTAATTAAATTCACTAATTTATTACTAGGTATCAAATCCAATATCAATATTAATCCCAATGTAAATGGTAATGCTATTAGATACTTAATATCATAAATATAATCACATTTTAAATTATTATAATTATATAGCAATAAAAAACCTATTATTAATAATAATATTGTTATTACTATATATTGTTTTATATTAATTTTATCTAATACTTTATTTCTACTCAAATAACTACCTATTAATATAATTGGTATTCTATTTGTCAAAATAAATATTTCTTTATAATTAGTAAATTTACTAACTATTATTGTAATAATTAGCCATATTATCCACACTAAATATTTTTTATTACAACATTTATTATATAAAGGTAATAATATATATACTATCATAATCGCAGGAACAAACCATAAAAATGCTCCTCCGCCCTTCATAAATAATTGAAGCCCAGTAATAGACAATATTAAATCAGTAATACTCCAATTCTTATAGAAAAATGCTATTAATGTAAATAAGATATATAATAAATAAATTTTAATAAATCTAGATATTATAAATTTCTTATAATCCTTTATTTCATTTTTACTTAATGAATAAGCAGTTAGAAAAAAGAATATATCAACTCCAATATAGCATATAGTTCTTATAAATAATTCTATATTAAAAAATGCACTATTAACTTTTGATACATTAACCCATAAATGAAATATTATTATCAATAATGATGATACAAACATTATCGTTTTTTTATTTTTCATATTATATCCTAATTATCAAAATTATTTGGTGACATTACAAAGAATACATAATTATCAACTATTGCTGATTGATATTCATCTGCTTCTGTACAAATATTCCATCTTAAATTAGCTTTATCTTTTAAATTAGCAAGAAATTCTTCTGGTTTTTCTACTTCGAAAATATAAGCTACGAATGGTTGTGTTGAAATCATCGGTGCTATTATATATCCACTTTTAAAGCCTTTTATTTCATCATCAAACCCAAATATATAACTCTCTTCAGTTAATTCTTCAGCCATTACTTTAATTTTAATATTTTCATTTTCTGATAATTTACTCGCAACCACTGACATATCTTTTTCTTCTTTAGCTAATGTTTTAAATTCACTTGCTAAAATACCAGCTACTGTTGTTGGCTTATCCTCTTCTTTTGGCTCAGTATCATTATTACATGCAGTTAAACTAAATAACCCAAGTACTAATACTAAACAAACTAATATTTTTTTCATTCTCTATCCTCCTTTATATTAATTATATCATTATTATTAGTTTTGTAAATAAATACATGATAAAAGTAAAAACTACTTAGTTTGTAAATCATATATTCTTTCAATTTTTGTTTATTTTTTTAATAATAACCTTAATTTATTAGGATTAAGTACATCATCTAATGAACTTATTTGTATAAATTGACTTTCTGATTTTCCAAAACCAAATGATATACCATTATTATTTTTCCAATCAGTAAGATTCCTATCACTATCATCAACTAGAATATTTCCATAAGCATTTACAATCTGACTTTTTTGAATCATATCTGGAACTATAATAATATTATTTTCAATCTTATGCTTTCTAAAATATTCTATTTTAGCTACTGCTTCTTTAATTGAGTGAACTTTTGTTAGAATACTTGTATCATTTGGATTATAACTTTTTAATATATTAATAGAATCGTTTATTATCTCTGCTTGCATAATCCAATATTGCCAATCCATTTCTTGCAAATACATTCTTTTATTTAAATTTGGATTTATTTGTTTTAATTTATAATATTCATCAAATAACCCATTTTCTGTATCTAATATTACACCATCGCAATCAATATATTTTTTCATACTATCACCCATTTAGTTATTATTATTCTACAAATTAATATTATTTTCAATATTTTTATATTTTAATTTTATTATAATAAAAAACCTGAAATTTAAATCAGGCTTTAAACAATTATTAATTCTATTTTTCTATTTTACTTATATTATTTACTCTATTCAATCTAACTGTTACTCTATTTTGACTATCATATGTACAAGTAAATAGTGTTAAATCAAATTCACTTTCAATCATTTCTTTAATATTTTCAGGTTTTAGTATTTCTACTACTTTTACTTCAAATAAATATTTATTACCATTAATGTCAGTAAAAACAACAACATCACCTTTAACTAAATTTTTAATATATCTAAAGAAATTTTTATAAGAATGAGCACAAATGACTAAATCATTGTTTTCTAATGAACCATAATATCTAGCAGGAGATTTCTTCATTTTTTCATATGACCAATCTGACATTACAGGTAATTCTACATTTAAAGAAGGGATATTAATAATACCAATGTATTCATCACCATTTACTTTAATTGTTTCTTTATCACTATCTTCTTTAATTTCTTGTGTATTTAATTCTTCTTGTATTACTTCAACTACCTCTTTTGATTCTTTTCCAGCCTTTATATCTTCATAATTATTATGTAATTGTAGATATAGAGCGCTTATAATTAGTATTATTCCAATTATTATTAGAAATAATGCTTTTTTATTTTTCATTTTCTTCTCTTTTCATATCATATATAGCTATAATAATAAATAATATTCCACTTGAGAATAAAACTACTATTGGCCATTTTAATTGACCTGTTTGAGGTAATTTATCAGTATTTGTTACTATAAAAGTATATCCTTCACTTTTATAAGTTGCTGTATATCCATTAGGAATATTTATTTCTTCTACTGTATACTCATCACTTTTTTCAATATCTAACCAAGTATATGTCCAATTATTGTTTTCATTTAATTTAATTGTATCAATAACTTCACCAGACTCTAATAATTGAATTGTTACTTCATCAGGTAATTTATTACTTTCATTTTGTTTATTCCATACTTTTATTACTTCAACATCAATAGTATTATATATTTGTGTCTTTGGCGTTGATTCAATATCATAAGTCCACATATTATCTATTTCTTCAGGAATCATAACTAAGTATGGATCTATTTTTGAAAATCCTTTTACTTCATTTGTCTGAACTACTAAATAAAGACCTAAATCTAAATTTTTAAAACTTACCTTACCTTCAACATCTGTTATAGAAGTTTCTCTTTTAACATTTGTATTTTTAATACATTCAACCATATTATTAGTAATATTTTCATCATCTAATTTACAAGCATCTGTTTCAGGAAGATTTTTAAATACTAAATTTGAATTTTCTATAGTAGCATCAGCAACTTTATATATTGTTATTTTAGCATCTTTTATAACTTCACCATTATTAGTAGATAAACTAATATCTATACTACCTTTTTTAGATATATCTACAATATTTGAATTCGCACTTATATTAGTTATTCCTAATAATGAAAATACTAATAGAATAACTATATAGTTTAATAACCTATTTTTCATACCAATTCCCCCTCTAATTTTTTATCCCATTTGGATAAACATATTTATTATATATTTTTTTATTATTTTTTATTGGTTTAAATGCTACTATAATTAACCAAATAAATATTATTGGCATACATGCGATTGATGTTACTATTAATTTATTTACTTTAAAAGCTTCTGTTGATACATACGCTTTAGCATTTGCATTTTCTATTCTATGGCCTCTTACTAATAATCTGTGACTATTAATACCATATGGAGTACATGTCATTAATGTAACATAATCTTCTTTAGGATTAATTGCTAAGCTGTCAGTCTCATTAGGCTGAACAATTAATATTTGATCGACTTCATATGTCATTGTTTTATCAAAAACTTTAATAACGAATGTATCTCCTTTTTCGATTTTATTTAAATCTGTAAATAATTTACTAGAAGGTAAACCTCTATGTGCTGATATAACAGCATGTGTTCCTTTTCCTCCTACTGGAAAACTAGAACCTTCAAGTAATCCTGAAGCGATGTTTAGAATTTCATCACTTGTTCCATAATAAATTGGTAACTCAACCTTTATTTTATCTATACTTATATAGCCAATCATTCCTGTGCCACTAACATTTAATATATCTTTAGCACTTCCAAGTTTTTTATAACTTATCAAAGGATTAGCTATCTTTACTAATTTTTTATTATATTCTTCTGCGTCCTTAAAATATGCTTCATAGTCTATTTCTTCAATATTTTTAAGCAATTCTTCATATTTATTAACAGCCTTTGATTGAATTTTATTATTTGTATAACTACTTATTGATGGATAGAGTAAAACCATAAGACCTATGAAGAAAAATAATACCATGAAGAATGTAGTTTTATTCTTTTTCATAAGTCTTATACCCCCTCTTACATGATATATTACTTAGGGAGAAAAATTCTCCCTAAGAATAAATATCTAAATTTATTTAAGCTGTTGTATTATCTTTCTTATTTAAGCATTTTCTTTTGACATTCTAAATTTAGTAATTAGTACTATACCAGCTACTAAAGTTACTAATGATCCAAATGTAATAAACATTGCAGTTCCCATAGCACCTGTTGATGGTAATACAGCTCCTGTAGTGTTTATTATTTCTGTATCTTGATATTTAAAACCATCATTAGTATTTGAAACAGTTACTTTTACTCTAGAAGCTAATTTATTATATCCCTCTGGAGCTAATGTTTCTTCTAAATAATAATCACCAGTTGCTAATCCATCAACAACTGCTTTACCAGCTGTAATTTCTACAGCACTATTTTCTTCAGCTTTTGTTGCAACTCTATAGTAATTTACTCCATTTTGTGTTTTAACAAGAACAACTTTTATTTCAGTTCCTCCAGTTAATGCATTATATAATTTAAATGTAGCGCCTTCTAAATCTGTTGTTCCATCTGTTTTATGAATTTCAAACCCATAAGTATAAGTTTCTGTTGGAATACCTTCAACCTTAGTATTATTACCATAATATAAATCTGCTTTATTTGTATTAGCTACATTTGTAATTGATTTTTCATTAATTTGAGCTTTGTATGTAATTGTAATTACAGAATCTTTTGCCATAGTTGTAGTATTTAATAACTCTAATGTAAATGTATTTCCATTTACTTCTAATGTATAATCTGTATCTTTTACTAAAGTTGTATTTCCATTTTTAACTACAAATGAATTAGCCATGTCATAGTAAGTTAATCCTTCAGTAATTGTATCAACTACTTTAACATTCTTTTTACCAGCAATGTCTCTAACTGTTACTGTATAAGTAATAACATCACCAATAGAACCGTTATTTGTTTTTAATCCAGCACCCATTACTTTATCAATACTTGGTAATGAATTTTTTTCTCTTATTGTAGCATCTGGAATTGTAGAATCAATACTGCATATTACACCAACTGTTGATTCAACTAAATAGTAACCTAATTCAAGGTTTTCCCATTCAACTTGTGTACTAGTAGCAGTATCTGTACTTGTTGGTTGAATATTATTTGCTTTTGCATAAGCTAATGCATCTTTAGCAAATTGTTCCATATCACTTGGAGCACTTTTTAATATAACATAATGTTCTGAATTTGGAGCAGCGTTTGTTACATCAAAATTAGCAGCATATGTTCCAGTACTAAAGAAATTATACCATGCAGAACTAACAACATATGATACCTTTCCTTCTCTGTTTGTATCTACATCAAATGAAGCAATTTTTAGGATTTGATAAATTGAATAATCTTCTCCTTTAACTGCATTTTCAATTGTTATAGAACCTTTATCAGCATTTGTTCCACTAACAGCACTAACTGTAGAAACAACTGACATTATTGCAAATAATGCAATGAATAAAAAACTAAATAATTTTTTAAAATTTTTCATTTTTTTCCTTCCTTTTCTATTATTTAATTAATCTATATATAAACACTTATATTACAAAGATACCAGCTTAAATATCTTTTCTTATAAATGAATATACCAAATAAATACTTGACATACCTATTAGGAATGTAGAAATTATTAATATTACAATACTTTTCATACTTCCAGTTTCTGGTAAAACATACGTGATTGTACAAGTATTTGTAATTGTCCAATCATTGCCTTTGTGAGTATATTTTGTATTAAAATATTCTTCATAGAATGACTTTTCTGATTCATCTATGTCAAATCCAATTTCTTTTACTACATATATATAATCATCTGGTAATATATCAAATTTCCCATCTCCACTTGTAAATGTATAAGACCAATTATTCGTTTGTGAAAGAGTTGCTTGAGCTATTTTTGTTAAAGCACCATCTTCTGATTTTTTATAATATAAGCCAACTATTACACCTGGAAGTTGTGATATTTGATCTGTATTTTCCCATTCTTTTTTAACACTAACTTGAGTTGATTTTACTTCATGAGTATTAGTAATCGTAATTGTACTTCCATTTACAATTTGTGAAGTTTTATAACCTTTTACAGTTATTTCATTAATAGTGTACTCATTTTTTATACCATCTGTATATTCTACTAAATTAGTAAATTCGTATTTCCAACTTGTATTTTGAGAAAGTTCTACTTCTTCTATAACCTCATTATTTTTTAATAATTGTATAGTTATAGAATCAGGTCTTAATCCAAGAATATTATTATGATCATTCCATTTTTTCTCTACTAATAAACTTGTTTTCTTTATAGTATTTGTTATTGAAGACTCATTAGCTTCTGTTGAACTCTTATAATAAAATCCTGTTGCAAATTTTGACCATACTTTTGTGCCACCTTCAAAATATATATGATTCTCATCTACAGAAATAATTTTTTGACCATTATAATAATACTCTCCATTTGTGCCACTTATAAAGACAAATGCAGCATAACTTGGATTACCAAAGCCATTTATTGGCCTTACACTTTCATATACTAATCTTCTTTCTGTTTCTGAAAGAGGTTCAATAGTCCATACTACAAATCTATTATCTTGATTACCAGTCATCTTAGCTACTATTATTGTTTTGAAATTACCATTAGTAGTTATATTGATTGAACTACATGGATTTATTATATTCCATTTATTATCAACTGATGGTAGAGTAAACACTACATTTGGATCAACATGTAAGTCTGTTATTTCTTCATACCCATCAATCATTTCTTCAACCACTTTAAACTTATATGTATTATTTGAACTATCAACAATTGTTTCATTTGAGATATCAAAATCATATTTCCAATTTGTATCTTTTGAAACTATTGCTTCTTTAACTAGTATTGCAGTTGATTCATCAAATGTATCATCACTATATTTATATAGTTTAATACTTATAGAATCTGGTAATTCTTCTTCTGAAACATTTTCCCAATTTTTAGTAAATGGAATAATTATTTTTCCTGTTTCTTCACTTATATCACTATTTGCTTGAATATCTAATGCATATATATGATTTTTATAAGTAGATATTACTAAAAAAACTATGCTTAGAGAAAAAAGTATTGTTTTTAATATTTTTTTCATTTTAAGATTCCCCCTAAATTTATATTAATTTTTTATTGGCCAAATACGAAATAGTATTTTTCCAATTATATCTTCTTCTGATATACATCCAACACTTGAATTTCTTGAATCTATTGTTTCTGTCCTATTATCACTTAACACAAACCATTGTCCATCTGATACTTGATATGGGAATTCAATATCATATTCCCCTAATACTTTATTTGCTATGTAAGATTCTTGAAGTTCTAAACCATCTACAAATACATTACCATCTTCATCCATAACCACCCATTCTCCTGGTGATGCAATAACTCGTTTAACTAATATCTTATTTCCGTGATAAAATGCTATAACATCTCCTCTTTTTAATTTATTAGTTTTAACGGATACTACAAATTCACCACTATTATATAAAGGAGCCATTGATGAACCACTTATTTGAAATACTGGCATATAAAATGTAGCTAGTAGTGTTGCGAATGCTGCAATTATAATTAAAGCATAGATAGTACTTCTTAATACTTTAACATATCTTGATTTGTAAGTTTCCCTTTTCAATTCTTCTTCTATTTCTTTAGAAGTTAAAGATTTAATATCAATTTTATTTTTTTCATTTTTTGATTTAAATATAATATTCTTAAATTTATTTATTACTTTGTCTATCCAAGATGCTTTCTTAAATATTATATGTTTCTTTGCTGGTTTAATTACTCCTTGATCTTTAGACATTATTTATGTTTCCTTTTATTTTTTTTATTCTTAGGAGTAACTTTTATTACAGTTTCATCTTTCTTTTCATCTTTAACTTTCTTTGTTTCTTTTGAACTTTCACTTTCTACTTTTGACTTTATAGTTTTATTTTTAAGTGCTTTTTCTTTTAAAAGTTCATTTTCTAATTCTTTGATTTGATTTTCTAAATCTTTTACTTTTTTTGCAGAGTCTTCTTCTATCTTTTTACACATTTCTTCCGTTTCATTTTTTCTTTTTTCACATTCTTTTTCTATTTGATCAAGTTTCTTATGGCATTTAACTTCAGTATCAGCTATTATTTTATCTTTAATTTTTCTACATTCCCTCTTAAAATTTTTCTCTTCTTTTTTAACAGATTCTTCAATATTTAGTTTATATATTTCAATTGCTTCATCTGCACTTTTAAAAATATCACTTAATTTTAAAGCTGCCTCAGCCAAAGTACCAGTTTCTGATAAAGAAATTTTTTTGGATTCTAACTTTTTATCAGAATCTTCTAGTTTCTTTTCTAGAACCTCAATTCTTTTTGTTTGTTCTAAAAGAATTTCTAACAGTTCTTTCCGACTTAAATTTTTAAGTTCTTTATTTTTACCCATAGACCCCACCTTTTATCAATCCTTATAGACTTTCTTCCATTTGTGACTATTTATTATAAGTATTTTTTTAAAAATTTCAACCTTTTTTTAAAATTATTTATAATTTTATTTATTTAAACTAAATGAATTTCCTAAATCATTAGTTGATTCTACACTTTTTATTAAATGATTTTGATTAATAGATAAAACACCAATTTCATCTAAATCAATACCTTTTTCTTTTAATTTATTCATATACTCATTAATCTTTAATGTAGCATTAGTTGTTTCATTTTCAATAATTTTAGAAACTTCTACTGCTATTTCTTTTTTTGCCTCTAAAACAAATGGCTTTTTTAATCTAGCCATTTCATCTAATATTATTTTATCTGCGTGAAATGTTTCATATATTTGAACATTCCAATAATTAAGTTTAGTGTTAAGTAATGCTAGTGTATCTATTGCATTTAATCTATTTTCTTTTGAATATAATCTAATAGAATTAATAATTCTTTCAATCATAGAAATAAAATCAGTTCTTATTATATCTAATAATTTTTCATACATAAATATTCTCCTTCCTATAAATATTGCATTTTATTATACAAAATTGAATACAATTGTCAACTAAATCTATTGCAACAAAAAAAGATATGAATGTACATATCTTTATTCTCAAAAAACATTTCTATTAATTTATGACTTTTTTAAAACTAATTTTTTTTCATTATCTGCATCAATTGTACTAAATTTGATTCCCATTTGATTATTTTTAATAGCCTCAATTTCAAAATCTATCATATCTTCTGGTAAATTATTTATATCACACCATACTAATTGTGAACATTTTTCCGGTTCGTTTATTTTAACTTGTCCCATATAACTATCTATCTCAAAGTATACATCATAATATGGTGCTAAAGATCTATTGCGTCTATTAACTACGAATGTATCAATTATACTATCTAGTGATATTTCTATACCAAGTTCCTCTCTTGCTTCACGAATAACAGCTTCATATGCATTTTCTCCCTCATCTATATGTCCTGCTGGTAGTGCTAGAAAACCAGGCCATAATTTTGTTCCTTGTCTCCTTTGTAATAATATTTCTCCTCTTTCATTTCTAATTATCAAATACACTGATGATAAAAATTTTTCTCTTTCCACAATTATTTCCTTTCATTTTTTTATTTCACTAGTTTATCAACGCTACCTTTATATTCTACTTTCAAGTTGATACATTTTTTATGATAACAAAAGGTTATATTAAATATCGTTATTTCAAAAAATATAACAATTTTATTACCATATCTTTTTATATAACAACCATACTAATTAAGTATAACAAATTTATATAATCTTTCAAAGTGATTTTATCTTATTATTTTAATAATATTCTGCTTTAGCACATTTTGATAAGTCAATATCAATTAATTTTAAAAATTCATTTAAGTATTTATTATCATCTCCAGTAACAAACAAATTACCCTTACCAGAAGTAATTGTATATTTTGGTAAATATTCACTTATAAATTGAATATTATTAGCATCTATACTATGCTTTATTATTTCAATAACATCATAATTATAAGTCCCATCAATATATGATGTATATTCTAAATTATCTGTACAGGGTTTACCTTTTTTGCACTCTTTATAAGCAGTATTTAAAATATATTTATTATCTTTATAGATGTTTAATTGTATAGGAATACACTCACTTTTACTTATAGTAATTGAAAATATTAAATCTTCATAACTTAAATCATCTATTGTTATATTATTCATATCTAAAGATAAATAATTATAATATATATTCTTTTTATTTTCCACATCATATTGTAACTTATTAATATTTTCTTCTACATTAAAATTTAATATTTTAACTACTATATCTTTTGGAAATAAATCTTTAACAGATATTTTAAATCTATCATTATCTTTAGTCTTTTCTATATTTATTATATCATCATTCTTAATTGTAACTTTATAAGCATTACTACTAGATGATGATATTGCTAATGAATCCTCTCCTTCAATATAATAACTTGTGCTATATATCCACATATAAACATATTTATAATCACCTTTTTCTTCTATACCAAATTTATGATAACTATAAAATACATTAAAATCTTTTTTTATATTATCTGGATTACTTTTTAATTCATTATGTTTTAAAATGTTAATTACTTTATCATATAAATAATCATTATCAGTAATAAGATTAGTCTTTAAATAATTTTTTATATAAATTAAACTAATAATTAGTAGAACAATACTGAATAATAATATAATTATATATTTAGAATATTTTTTATCCTTTTTGATGTTGTTTGGTGTACTAATATTTTCATAATTCCTTTTTTCTTTTTCTTCAGCTATCTTTTCTCCATTTATTAATTCATTAATAGATATATTTAATATTTCACACAACTTTTTAAATAAAGAAACATCTGGAAGACTTCTTCCATTTTCCCAATGAGAAACAGCACGATCAGTAACACCTAGCCTATCTGCAAGTTCTTGTTGAGTTAAATTACTTTCTTTACGGCTCTTTGCTATAAATTTCCCAATCTTAACTTGATCCATATCATCACCTCTACAAATAAATTATAATATAAAAATAATTAAAAGTATCCACAGTAATAATAGAGATAAAAAATTACACTTTTATTGATATTTTTTAATACAAAAACTTACTATAAAAATCATTAATTCTATTATAATTTTTGATAAATATATATTAATAGAAAAATAATTAACCGCAATATTTAACATAATAGTATTTATTATCAAAATGCATATTACATATATAAAATATAATATTATATTTTTAAATACTCTTTTTTTATTTAAATTATACTTTACTATTGAACTAATTAACTTAGATAATATATTAGATAATTCTAATTTTTTAGTTGAAATATTAAAAAATATATAAAGTAAATAATCTAAAATAAAAGATATTATAGATATAGATGAAAACTTTATTATTTGCTTATATATTTTATATGAATCTTTTAATGTACTAAAATGAGAGTTTGAATTATTATCATAATAAATAGTTTCTATTTCTATTTCTTTTATTATGATATTATTTATAGGAGAATATAATAGCATATTCATTTCATATTCATATCTTTGTCCATCTATTTGTAACATAAAGTCCATTATTTTATTAGTAAATGCACGAAGACCTGTTTGAGTGTCATATACATCTATACCAGAAGAAATAAAATAAATAAATCTAGTTATAGAATTTCCAATTCTACTTCTAAGGGGAGTACTCTTTAATCTTTTACGCTTCCCAATTACTAATTGATTTTCATGATTTATTAGATATTCATATAGTTTATTAGCATCACTCACTTTATGCTGTCCATCACAATCTATTGTTATTACACAATAACTACTATATTTATTTTTTATATAAGAAAAAGCCGTTTTTAAAGCACTTCCTTTTCCTTTATTTTTATCATGTTTTAATACAGTAGCATATTTCTTAGCTATTTGAAAAATATTATCATATGACTTATTACTTCCATCATTTACTACGATTATAATATAATTATTCTCTTTTAACTCACTAAGTAAATGAATCATTTTATCATTTGGCTCATATGCTGGTATTACCGCTATTTTTTCCATTATTAATATCACCCTTTATTTATAATAGATTAATCTTCTATTTCATATAATTCTTTATACTCAATACAATTTTTAATTAACTCATTATGTTTTCCACTAGCAATTATCTTATGTTTATCTAAAACCAAAATATTATCCGCATCAATTATTGTACTTAATCTATGTGCAACAATAATAACTGTATGATTTTTGGATAAATCCTTAATAATGTTTTTAATTTTTTGCTGATTGTTATTATCTAACGAACTTGTTGCTTCATCAAGTAAAATTATTTTTGACTTTTTTATTAAAGATCTTGCGATTGCTATTCTTTGTTTTTGTCCTCCACTTAATATAATTCCATTTTCGCCAACTAAAGTATCATACCCATCCTTCATTAAAATAATGTCATCATGAATTTGTACCTTTTTACAAACTTTAATTATTTCTTCTTCTGTTGCTTGCGGATTAGCAAGTTTAATATTATCTTTTATTGATAAATTAAATATATAAGGAGATTGTGAAACCACTGAAATGTTATTTTTTATTGTTTCTTCTGATAAATCATTAATATTATAATTATCCAATAACACTTCTCCACTATTTGCAATATAACTCTTACTTATTAATTTTAGTATTGTTGATTTTCCTTCACCACTTTTACCAACTATTGCTATCATTTTATTAGAATCAACCTTAAAATTTAGATTTTCAAATAATTTAACTGAATTATATTTAAAACCAACATTTTTAAATTCAATATTTCCTTTTATATTATTTAAACTTATTTTACCATAAGTTTCTTTACTATAACAATTATATGTAATTATATCAAATACCCTTGAAGCAGCTATCTTTCCATCTGCTAATCTTTCTCTTATTTCTGAAATGTAATCTATCATATATAGTATCTTATTTTTATATAAAAATATTATTAAAAAGGAACTTACTTCAAGTGTATTATGCATAATAAAATAAACTGATAATATTATAAATATAAAATCTAATATATGTTCTAATGATCGAATGCATCTATTCCAAGTTCTTCTAATATTAATACTTTTAATTTCTGCTTTAATTGTATCATCTTGCTTTTCATTAGCGTCTTTTAATACTATTGATTTTAAATTAAGTATTTTAATTTCTCTTATTCCTCTTATTATATCAGTATATAATCCTATAACTTTTTCATCTTTTTCTTTATATTCTCTTTTTGCTTTCTTATAATAAAATAATTTTTTTGAAGTCAAAATATAAATAATAATTATAACCAAAACTAAATATAAACCAATATATATATTAAGATAAAAAACATATAATATAAAACTAACATTAACTAGTATTTCTGCCACATCATCTGTTATATAATCAAATAATTGTGATAATTCAGTAGTATCTTTATTAAGTCTTGATATAAAAAGACCAGAATTTGTATCATCAAAATTTTTAATTTCAAAATTAGTTAAACTTTCTAGCATATCACTCTTTAAATCAAAATTAACTTTTCCATTTAGTTTTAAAACTACTTTAGACCATATATTTGTAAGTACTTCAATTGCAATTCTTAATATAACTAAAAAGAGTGCTGTCTTTATAATATTATATTTATCAAAATTTTCAAAATAACCTAACATTTTTCCTTCATATATCGGAGATAGCAAAGCAAGACTTGTATATCCTAAACTTAATATAACAACCATAATAGAAAGAAATATATATTTTTTATAGTATTTAAATAACTTTTTTAAATCTTTTGAATCCTTTTTCACATCTAATACCTCATTTCAAGAATAATTAAAATATTTTCTTTATTAAAATAATATCTTTATAATTTATAATATATCATAATAATTGTTATTTTTAAAATATTATTAATATTTAACTGTAATGATACAATTGATGTGAAACAATTGTATCATTACATTAGATGATTTGATGAAAGCAATTGATGACTATATTTATTATTACAATTATGATAGAATTAAAGTAAAATAAAAGGACTGTCACCCGTAAATTACAGGTTACAATCCTCTAATTAGAAACTATTTATAAACTGTTCAACTTTTGGGGTTCAGTTCATTTTCTGCTATATAAATTGTAATTTGTATTATTTATTTGATAGAAAAATAACTTTTTTCTTTATCTAATTTAACATTTTTTAAAGTAGCCATTTCTTCAACAGTTACAAAAGCATACCCCTCATTTTGTAATTTTTCCATAGCCAGCAAAG
>JAQXHG010000052.1 GCA_029007115.1 bacterium
AAAAAGCATAGAAACAAAAGCAGTAATGAAATTAAAAAAAGCAAAATCATTAATATAAAATTAGTATAAAAGGAGGGGAGAAAAATGAGTAAAGTAAATAAATTAATAATTGAATTTGTAAATAATAATTTTAAAGATGAAATGAGTAATTCTACGCAACTTGATAATTATAAAAAATTACTTATTTTTTTGAGTGAAATAAAGTGTTCAATTAGTGTTGAAGATGCTAATATTTTATTAAGTTTGAGCCCTAAGTTAAATAGAATGATAAGTGTAATTAATAAAGTAAAAGATATTAATCATTTATATGGTACTAATAATTTATTTGATGCGTATGAGATAATTAGTGAATGTGAAAATGAGAATGCTGATAATAATTACAATCAAATAGTAGATGAATATATTAATAGCGATAAAAATGATTCAGCTACTATGTATTTATCAGAAATAAAAGGTTATAAAGTATTATCAAGAGAAGATGAGTTTAAACTATATCAAAGAATAAAAGATGGAGATATGAAAGCTCGTAATGAATTAATAAATCACAATTTAAGATTGGTTGTTTCAATAGCTAGAAAGTTTGAATATTCTTCAATTCCGTTAATGGATTTAGTACAAGAGGGAAATATAGCACTTATTAAGGCTGTAGAAAAGTTTGATGGAAACTTAGGATATAAGTTTTCAACATTTGTATATCCTGCGATATATTCTAGTATAAAAAGATATGTCATAATGAATAAAATTATAAAAACATCAGTTATTAATGAAACTAATAGAGTTAAGGTATCAGCTGCAATAGATGAATATAAAAAAGTATATGGAAAAGAACCTACAAATGAAGAATTATCAAAACTAACAAACATGAGTATAGAGAGTGTAATATTTATAAAAAATATGATTGATGATGCAATTTCTTTAGATACATATATTAGTGAAGAGTGTGAAGATACTCTATATTCAGTAGTTGCTTGTGATGAGGAAAGCTTAGAAGATAGAGTAATAAATAGAGTATTTGCTCAAGATTTTAGTAAAGAATTTGATAAAGCAAAAAAACCTACAGAAAAACAAAAAGAAATATTTAGAATGATGGCCTATTATCAATATAGTGATAAGGAAACTGCTAAAGCTATGGGTATATCTCATCAATATGTTAATGAAGTAAAAAAAATAGTAATTGATAGAGTTAGAAGTGATAAAAAATTATCAGCATTTGATTATGATTATATTTCTTCTCAAGTGCAAACAAATCCAGCACAATTAAATTATTCACGTAAATATAGAGGTGGTAATTAATATGAAAGAGAATATAAAGTTAAATAAAATTCAAAATAAAAGAATAATTGATTTTATTGAAAGTAATTTTGATAGAAATCCTAACAAATCTAATCAAATAAAAAATTATAAAAAACTAATTCAATTTTTTAAAAACAATAATTTTAAATTAGGAGAACTAGATGCTGATGAAATATTAAATTCAAGTTCATTATTATGTTCTATGATAGATGTTATAATAGAACTTTGTGATTTTGAAGTAATTGATGAAAATATTGAATTAATGATAAGTATTTATAAAAATAATAAAGATTTAAGGTTTTCTAATAGAGAAGAATACAATGATAAATCTAGATTAGATGTAATAAGTATGTATTTAAAAGAAATAGGAATTTTTGATGTTTTAGACAGAGAAGAAGAATCGCAATTATTTTATAAAATTAAATCAGGTGATACTGATGCGTATAATGATTTAGTAAATCATAATTTAAAACTAGTTGTATCTATTGCTAAATATTATGCAAATAAAGGATATTCATTTGAAGATGCCATTCAAGACGGCAATATTGGATTAATTAAAGCAATAGAAAAGTTCGATGTTTCATTGGGATATAGGTTTTCAACATATGCATCTTGGTGGATTAGACAAGCTATAATAAGAGGACATATAACTGAAAAAGGAAATATTATAATTCCAGATAAATTAAATGCTGATTATAATAAGATTTATTCATATATTGAAGAATACAAAATACATAATCATGATGCTGAACCAAGTAGCAAGCAAATAGCAAAAGCCTTAAATATGCAAGAAAGTAGAGTGGATTTTTGTAAATCTCTTCCAAGTATAACATCAATTTCAACTAGTATAAGTGGTAATGAAGAATTTACTTTAGGTGATATTTTAAGTGACGAGAGAGTTAACATAGAAGAAGATTATTTAAGGAAAGTAAAGATATTAGATGTAAGAAGAGCTTTGTATAATAATGATAGACTAGATGATAGAACTAGAAAAGTAATAATTATGAAATATTGTTCTGATAAAAAATATACTGACGAAGAAATTGCTAAGGAAATTAATGTTTCTTCATCTAGAATAAGACAAATATTAAGAAAAGGATTAATAATATTAAGAAGAGATAAAATATTAAGAGAATACTCAGAAAATAATTTGGATATATCACAATTTGCACCATTTGATAAAAATGGTTTTGAACTTAAAATAAAGTAAAATATTACTTTATTTTTTTGTGTTTAAAATACTTTGCAAATAAATATAAAAATTAGTATAATTATACTGAGGTAGTATATATGAGAAGTGTTTATATTCATATTCCATTTTGCAATAGCATATGTTCTTATTGTGATTTTTGTAAGTATTTAAATAATGAATTATGGGCATCTAATTATTTAGATTCTTTAGAAAAAGAAATAAATAAATATTATGAAGAAGATATTATTAGGACATTATATATTGGTGGTGGAACTCCATCTTCTCTTAGTAAACATAATTTAAAAAAGTTATTTAATATACTTAAAGTGTTTAAGATAACAGAAGATTGCGAATTTACATTTGAATGTAATGTAAATGATATAAATGATGAATTACTAAAAATATTAAAAGAAAATAATGTTAATAGAATTAGTATTGGTGTTGAGAGTTTTAATAAATATAATCTTAAATTTTTAAATAGGAAGCATGATAAAAAAAGTATTATTAAAAATATTAAACTATGTAAGGAATATGGATTTGATAATATTAATGTTGATTTAATATATGCTTTACCTACTGAGAATATGTCAATACTTAAAAGTGATATAAAATCATTGTTAAAACTTGATGTAGATCATATTAGTACATATTCATTAATAATTGAAAAACATACAGCACTTTATAATAAAAAAGTTAAGAGTGTAAGTGAAGAATTAGATTATAAAATGTATAAATATATATGTAAAAAATTAAAACGAAAAGGTTTTTATCATTATGAAGTCAGTAATTTTGCCAAAGTAGAGAAAGAAAGTAAACATAATTTAACTTATTGGAACAATCAAGAATATTATGGATTTGGTCTTGGCAGTCATGGCTATATAAATGATATGAGATATGAAAATACTAGAAGCTATAATAAATACATAAGGGGTGAATATAGACTTGATGAATTTTTGGTTTCTATTCGTGAAGAGATGGAAAATGAAGTAATACTTGGACTTAGAAAGTTAGATGGAATAAGTATTGAAAACTTTAAAAATAAATTTAATACAGATATATTTAGTGAGTTTAAGTTTGATGAAGCAATTTTAAAAAAACTAATTATTAATAAAAATGGTTATCTTTATATTCCAGAAGATAAGATATATATAATGAATGAAATAATAAATATGATTTTATAAGGAGAAAAGAATGAAATTATTTAAGTTAACAAAGGGACTTAGAAAATATATTTTACTTATGTTAATATTTTCAATAATTCAAGTTATTTGTGAACTGTATTTACCTAATATAATGAGTGATATTATTGATATTGGCATTGTAAATAGTAATAAAGATTTTATTATAAATAAAACTATACTAATGACTATAGTCACAGTTTTTGCTTTATTATCTAATGTATTAGTTGTGTATAGCACATCAAAATTTTCTAATTATTATGGTTATAATATAAGAGAGGCTTTATATAAAAAAATAAATAGTTTTAGTAAAAGAGAAATAGATGAATTTGGGGTTTCAACTCTTATTACTAGAAGTACAAATAATGTAAGTAATATTACATCAACATTTTCATTTGGATTAAAACTAATAATTTTTGCTCCAATAATGGGAATAGGAGCAGCTGTTATGGGATATCTAACGGCACCATCTCTTGTTCCCATAGTAGTGGTATCTCTTTGTGTACTTATGCTTGGACTTATAATAATATTTTCAATAGTATATCCTAAATTTGAAAAATTACAGCAATTGTTAGATAAAATAAATGCAACATCTAGGGAAATATTATATGGTTTAAGAGTTATAAAAGCATTTAATAAACAGGATTTCTTTAAAAATAGATTCGATAAAGTGAATGAGGAAAATAAAAAATTAAATATATTTTTAAATAAAATTATATATCTTGTTCAACCTATGATGATTCTAATCATTAATATCGCAACTATAGTAATAGTATATGTTTCAACAGGATTTATTAGTTCTAATGAATTAGAAATAGGATCTATGATGGCATTTATTCAATATATGGCAACTGTTTTAGTAAGCTTTTTAATGTTACTTGTGATAATATTAAATATCCCAAGAGTAATGGTTTCATTTAAGAGAATAAATGAAATATTAAATGTTAAACCATCTATTAAAAATACAGGTAGTATTAAATTAAAAACTCTTGAAAGTATAGAATTTAGAGATGTATGCTTTAAATATGAAAATGCTCGTAATTTAATGCTTAAAAATATAAATTTTAAAATTGTTAAGGGGGAAAGTATTGGAATAATTGGTTCTTCAGGAAGTGGAAAGACTACTATTGTAAACTTACTTTTAAGACATATAGATGCAACAAGTGGAGAAATACTTATAAATGGAATTGATATTAGGGAATATGATATAGAATCATTAAGAGATATTTTTGCATATACTCCACAGAAATCATTGTTATTTAGAGGTTCAATAAGAGAGAATCTTACATTTGGTAATAAATACAATATAAGTGAGATAGATGAAGTAATGCATACTGCTGCTATACATGATATTATTGATAATAATGAAGAAGGGTATGATTATAAGGTTGAGCAATCAGCAGTCAATTTATCTGGTGGTCAAAAACAAAGAATGTCTATTGCAAGAGCACTTCTAAGTGGAGGAGAATGTTTACTTTTTGATAATTCTTTTAGTGCAGTTGATTATATAACTGATAAAAGAATAAGAGAAGCAATAAAGAAAGAATATAATGATAAAATGGTTATATTAATTACTCAAAGGGTAGGTACTATTAAAGATTGTGATAGAATAATCGTAATAGAAGAAGGTAAAATCGAAGATATTGGTACTTATGAGGAACTTGAGAAAAGTAGTACAATATTTAAAGAATTTATCGATTCACAAAAAAGGGAGGTATAATTATGAAAAAGAGAAAAAAGAATAATACTTCCTTTAAAGAAACTTTTAGTAAAATACATAGAATTATTAGGGGATATAAAAAATCATTTATATTGATTATACTATTTTGTATATTAGCTGCATGTTTTAATTCATTAGCACCTTATTTTTTAGGATATGCAACAGATAGTTTGTATAATTCAATAAGCAATAAAATATCATTTGATATGCCATATATAACAAAAATACTTTCAGTAGTATTAGGTTGTTATATAATGGATGCTATTTGCACATATTTTAAAAGTTATTTAGCAAGTGAGCTTGGTCAGAAAATAGGATATGATTTAAGACGAAAACTAATATCAAAAATTAACAAAATTAAACTATCTAAATTAGACACCATAAAAAAGGGTGATATTATTAGTAAAATAACAAATGATGTAGAAAGACTTACTGATAATTTAACAGCAATTGTTCCAGATTTAGTATATAATATATCTTTAATTATTGGTGTTGTAACAATGATGTTTATATTAGATGTTACATTAGCTTTAATAACTATAATAGTAATACCAATTACATTTATATTACTTGCTTATATAGTTAAAAAAACTCAAAAATATTTTGAATTAAATCAAAAAGCACTAGGTAATGTTAATTCTTTTGTAGAAGAGAGTGTTACGAATAATGATGTAATTACATCATTTAATGAAGAAGAATATTTTATAAAGAAATTTAATAAAGAGAGTAAAAATCTTGCAGATTATGGATTTAAAAGTAGTTTTTATAGTTCCTTAGCAGTTCCTTTTAATAAAGCAATAGGAAATGTAAATTATTTAATTATTGTATGTGTGGGATCAATTAGAGTAATAAATGGTAAGATTAGACTTGGAGCAATTCAATCATTTATACAATATTTAAAAGATTTTAATAAACCTATGAATGTAATTTCGCAAGTAATATCTAACCTTCAAATGGCAATAGCAACAATTGAAAGAGTTTGTGAAGTTTTAGATTTAGAGGAAGAAGAAAATGGTGAATTAGATGATATAGTATTTAATTCTTCAATTGAGTTTAAAAATGTAAACTTTAGTTATGTAAAGGGTAAGCCCGTATTAAAGAATTTTAATCTTAAAATAAATAAAGGTGAAAAAATTGCAATTGTTGGTAAAACTGGTGCTGGTAAAACAACTATTGTTAATTTATTAATGGGATTTTATGATAATTATGAGGGACAAATATTAATAGATGGTATTAGTATTAGAGACCTAGATAAAAATGAATATAGAAAATTAATAAGTATGGTACTTCAAGATACATGGTTATTTGAAGGTAGCATAAAAAATAATATCATTTTTGATAAAAAAATATCAGATAATAAGTTAAGCACAATACTTTCTAAATCAAAGATTCTTCACATGATTGAAGGTCTTCCTGGAGAACTTAATTTTACTATTAATGAACAGACAAATAATATTTCTATGGGAGAAAAACAATTACTTACGATAGCAAGAGCATTAGTAGCAGATCCGCAAATATTGATTCTTGATGAAGCTACTAGTAATGTTGATACAAGACTTGAATATTTGATAAATCATTCAATGAATACACTTATGAAAAATAGAACTTCTATAGTTATTGCACATAGACTATCTACTATAATTGGAAGTGATAAGATTATTGTTATAAAAAATGGTCAAATATTAGAAAGTGGAACACATGAAGAATTACTTAAAAATAAAGGTTATTATTATGATCTTTATACAAGTCAATTTGATATAAATGAAGAGGGATAGTAATTAATATAATTTATAGTTGAATTATTTAAATAATCATGTTAGACTATGTTCATAAATATTATTATTAGGGGATAAATGTTATGGAAGATAAGTATTTAGTTGGAATTGATAAATATAAAATATTAAATAAAGAAGATTCTCTTGGATATATAAGAGATATAAATTCATATATTGCATTATTACTTCATAGAAAAGATAGTAGTGTTCTTATTAATGTAGAAGCTTATGATAAATATATTGCGTTAGATAATTTGTATGAAATACTTTCTGATAAAGAAAATCCTGTATTAAAAGCAGAAATATTTATAGGACCAAATACACAAAAAGGTAGTATCAGTATATTGTATTTCTTATTTGCAAAACTTGGTATTGATTATTCATTACATAAAGCCTTTCAAAGTTTATCAAATGAAATGAGTATTGGTTATGATTATAATACAAAAGAGTATTTTGTAGTGACAATGGATAAGTCAGAACCAATATTTCAAAAAAGATTATTAAAATAACTATATTTAATAAAATCAGGTAGATATTTTACCTGATTTTATTTTATAAAAAAGTAGTGTTTTATGTATTAATTTCTAATTATATATATGAAAGGAGTAATATATGAAAAATATTTTATTAAATTTAAAACATTATAATTACAAAAAAATTATATTTCCTACAATAATAATACTATTTTATTTATTAGGATTTATCTATTTGTTTTATTTATATCTTAAAATAGACAATAATGATAAAGAGAAAAATATATTTGAAGAAGATAATGTATTAGTAGTGACACAAGAAGATATTATCGAAAATAAAAAAATAATTGTTGATGTTAAGGGTAGTGTTAATAAGCCAGGTGTATATGAACTGTATGAAGGACAAAGGGTAATAGATGCGATTAAATCTTCTGGTGGTCTTAAAAAAAATGCAAATACTAGATTTATCAATTTATCAAAAGAGTTAAAAGATGGTGATGTTATTGTTATTTATTCAAATGAAGAAATAGAAAAAGCTAATGAAACAAAAACTATTATTGTTGAGACGCCTTGTATATGTGAAGAAGTAAAAAATGATGCTTGCATATTAGAAAATAATACTAATCAAGAACAAAGTGATTCAATTGTTAATAATGGCAGTGATGAAAGTAAATTAATTAATATTAATACTGCTAGTAAAGAAGAATTAATGGAATTAAATGGCATTGGAGAATCTAAAGCTATTGCTATTATTGAATATAGAAATTCAATAGGCTATTTTAAAAGTATAGATGATATTTTAAATGTTAGTGGAATAAGTGAAAATACTTTTGAAAAGATTAAGAACAATATTACAATATGATTGCTTATATTACTTTTTATTAATAATAAATATCATTTATATAATTATTTATGTTTATAACTATGAACTAAAAAGTAAATATAATATTAATGAAAATAAATTTATTTTAACGATTAGTGATATTAAAATAGATGGAGATAAATTAGCACTAAATTTTTATGAAGATTTAGTTGGAACATATTATTTTAAGAATAAAAAAGAAAAAGAAGAGTTTAATTATGAAATTGGCGATAAATTAGAAATTGAAGGTAGTCTTAAAATACCAAGTAATAATACTATTTTTAACACTTTTAATTATAAAAAATATTTAGAAAGAAAAGGAATTAAATATATACTTAACATAAATACTATATTATTAAAAAGTAAAAATAGAAATATATTAATTAAATTAAAAAATTTAATTTATAAAAGAATTTCTAATATAAAAAATAATGATTATTTATATGCTTTAATACTTGGTAGAACAAATTATATAGATAATGAATTGTATAATAATTATAAAATCAATGGTGTTACACATTTATTTTCATTATCTGGACTTCATGTTTCTATGCTATCATCTATTATAATATTTATTTTAAATAAACTTAGAATGCATAAAAAGATATCTCTTTTTTTAACATCTATATTATTAATTATTTTTTCGTTTATTGCATCTTTTACTCCATCTATTTTAAGAGCAACTATATTTTTTATACTCATAAATATAAATGAAATATATTATTTAAATATTAAATCTAAAAATATTTTATATTTAACTTTTATTATTATAACATTTATAAATCCTAATTATATATTTAATATAGGATTTATATTATCATTCACCATAACATTCTTTATTATATTATTTAATGAAAATTATAAAATTAAAGGAAAAATAAAAAGTATATTAATTATAAGTTTAATATCCTTTTTATCAAGTATACCACTTATAATAAATATGTCTTATGAAATAAATATATTATGTTTTTTTAATAATTTATTTTTTATTCCCTATGTAAGTTATATAGTATTTCCACTTGCTCTTCTTAATATCATTTTTCCTTTTTTAAATGATATATTAACTATCCTTATAACCTTTATGGAAAATATGTCAGAAATTAGTACAAATATATTTAATCTATATTTATATTTTGCAAGAATGAATATATTAGAGATAATAATATATTATACATTATTTATTTTAATAATTAAGAATAAAAAAATCATTATCTTACCATTTATAGTTTTTGTAGTATACTTATATATTAAAACTGGTTTTAATAATAATACATACATATATTTTATTGATGTTAATCAAGGTGACAGCACTCTTATAATTACTAAAAATAAGAAAAGTATTCTAATTGATACAGGCGGTAAAATTGATTTCTATAAAGAAAAGTGGGCTCTTCAAAATAATAAATTTAATTTGATGACATCTAGTATGATTCCTTTTTTTAAAAGTATTGGTCTTAAAAAGATAGATTATTTATTATTAACGCATGGAGATTATGATCATATGGGTGAAGCTATAAACTTAGTTAATAATTTTAAAGTTGATAAAGTAATATTTAATTGTGGAACTTATAATGAATTGGAACAAGAATTAATTAATGTGTTAGATAAAAAGAAAATACCATATTACAGTTGTATTAAAGAACTAAATATAGATGATAATAAATTATATTTTTTGAACAATAATGATTATGGTAATGAAAATGATAATTCATCAGTTATTTATACAGAACTAAATAATCATAAATTTCTTTTTATGGGAGATGCTGGAGTAGGTGTAGAACAAGATTTAATAGAAAAATATAATTTACAAGATATTGACGTATTAAAGGTAGGGCATCATGGATCTAAGACAAGTTCTTCAGAACTTTTTATTGATGAAATTAATCCCAAATATTCAATAATAAGTGTTGGCAAGAATAATCGGTATGGACATCCAAACGATAGTGTATTAGATAATTTAGAGAATTCAAAAATATATAGGACAGATAAAGATGGTAGTATTATGTTTAAGATTAATAACAATAAATTACAAACAGAAACATGTCCACCATAGAAAGGAGTAGAGATGAATTATTATAATGAGATAAAAAATAAATTAATTGATAATGAAGTATATTCAAAGGTAAAAGATTACTCGAAAGAACGACATAAAGTAATTACATATTTTGAAATAGGTAGATTACTAAATGAAGCTGGTGGTAAGTATGGAGATAATATAATTGATGAATATTCTAAAAAATTAGTTCAAGAAGTTGGTAAAAAATATAATAAAAGAACTTTATTTAGAATGAGACAATTTTATAATGTATTTAGTGATGAAAAAGTGTCGACAATGTCGACACAATTATCATGGAGTCATTATACGGAACTTTTACCTATAAAAGATATAAGTCGATTATTATATTATCTTAATGTATGCATAAGAGAAAACATTGATGTAAGAACTCTTAGAGAAAAAATAAAATTAAAAGAATATGAGAGACTACCGGAAGATACAAAATATAAATTAATTAATAAAGAAGAAACTAGTATAGTAGATTATGTTAAGAATCCAATTAGGATTAAAAACAATAAAAACTATGAAATAGTAACAGAAAAAATATTACAGAAATTAATTCTTGAAGATATTCCTACTTTTCTTAAAGAACTTGGTTCTGGTTTTACATTTATTGATAATGAATATAAAATAAAATTAGGGGATAGATATAATTATATTGACTTACTTCTTTATAATATTAAATATAAATGTTATGTAGTTATAGAATTGAAGATAACTGAACTCAAGAAACAATACACGGGTCAGATTATGACATATATGAATTATATAGATAAAAATATTAAAACTATAGAAGAAAATAAGACAGTAGGAATAATAATTTGCAAACAGGATAATGAATATGTCATAAAATATTGCTCTGATGATAGAATAATTGCTCGAGAATATCAATTATTATGATATAATAAATAGAAATAAATGAGGTGATGTGATGAAAAAAATCGTAAGCCATAAAACTATACATTTTTATGATGATGAAAATAATGAGATAATGTATATAGATCATTCTACTGATGAATGTATATGGTATTTTCATTCTGATAATATAATTAATATTACGGCAGATATGGAATTATATAATTTGTTATACATTTTTATGAATAATTATTATGATTTTGGTGATGAGATTTTAAAAAATTATAAAGATAGTAACAAATTAATTTGGCATAGTGATTGTTATTATAATCCGGATGATA
>JAQXHG010000053.1 GCA_029007115.1 bacterium
TCTTTTAAACTAACTATATCTCCCTGAGAAACCACATCATCACTATTTAATCTATTAATAATCTTAATATATAATTTATCAAACTCATCATATTTCATAAATATAATCTCCTTTATAGTTTTTTATTCTAACATTTTAAAATTACTTTTTCAAGTAGAAAAAATCCCAGTTTCATATAATTGAATCTGAGATTTATAATCTTTTATTTTACTTGTTTTAATGATATTTTCATATCATAATCATTTATTTTTATCAAAGTATCTGCACTTTCATCTTCTATAAATGTTAATGCTAATACTTCAGACATTATATATTTCTTAAATGCTTTAACTGCATCTTTAATTTCTTTTGGTCCGCTAAATTTAACATCTATTCTATCAGTAATATTAAAGTCACTAGTTTTTCTTAAATTTTGAATTTTAGATACAATCTCACGAGCTAATCCTTCATTAATTAAATCAGAAGTTAAAGTTGAATTAATTACTACTGTTTTATAATTTAGCATTACTGCGTTGTAGCCTTCTTTAGCTTTAATATTCTTAATAACATAATTAGGTTCAATCAAATAATCAATTCCATCAAAAGTAAGATGTAATTTACCACTTTCAAGTACTTTTATATCTTCCTGTGTAATATTAGTTAAATATTCACTAAATTTACTCATATTACTTCCAAATAGTTTACCTACTTCTTTAAAATTAGGCTTATATTCAACACTTACATAATCAGAAATATTTTTAGCCCAAACAATATTTTTAACATTTAACTCTTCTTTAAATAAATCTTCAAAACCAATAAGCATTTTTTTGTATTTATCCTCAAATATTACTTCACTAATAGGTTGTCTTACTTTAATTTTAGCCTCTTCTCTAATATTTCTAGCACTACTTATAAGTTCAATAACAAGATCCATTTTTTCTTCTAATTTATTATCAATTAGTTTCTTATTAGCTTTTGGATAATCTGTCAAATGAACACTCTTCTCACCAGTTAAATTTCTATATATTTCTTCTGATATAAAAGGTGATATAGGTGCTATTAATTTACATACACCAACAAGTACATCGTAAGTAGTTTTATAAACTGCTTTTTTGGAATTATCTAATTTACTTCCCCAAAATCTTCTTCTATTTCTTCTAATATACCAGTTTGATAACTCTTCACATACAAAGTATTGAATTAAGTGAACTGCTTTATTAACATCATATTCATCCATTACTTTAGTAACATCAATAACTAAATTGTTATATTTTGATAGTAACCATTTATCTATATCTTCAAGATCTTTATAATCTACTTCAAACTTTCTTGGATCTACTTCATCAGTATTAGCATACATTTCAAAGAAAGTATAAGTATTTTTAAGAGTATTAAAGAATTTAGAATTAACTTCCTTAACACCATCAATATCAAACTTTAATGGTGTCCATACTGGACTTACATATGGTAAATACCATCTAACTGCATCAGCACCATATGTTTTCATAGTAGTAAATGGTTCTACTATATTACCTTTAGATTTACTCATCTTTTTTCCTTCTTTATCTAAAAGTAAATCATTTACTAATACATTTTTATATGGAGATTTTCCCGTTACAAATACAGATATTACTAACAATGAATAAAACCATCCTCTTGTTTGATCTATACCTTCACATATATAATCTGCTGGAAATTGAGTTTCCCAAAATTCTTTATTTTCAAATGGGTAATGATATTGACTAAATGGCATAGAACCTGAATCAAACCAACAATCTATTACACATTGAGTTCTAGTCATTTCTTTACCACAATGAGGGCATCTGATATGAACATTATCTACATACGGTCTATGTAAATCAATATTTAAATCAATCTTTTCTATTGATTTTTCAACAAGTTCTTCTCTACTACCAATCATTTCTTGATGACCACACTCACATATCCATAAAGGAAGTGGTGTACCCCAATATCTATTTCTTGATATTGCCCAGTCATTCATATTTTCAAGCCAATTTCCAAATCTTTTTTCACCTACATATGATGGAAACCAATTTACTTTATTATTTTCTTCAATAATTTTATCTTTTATTTTAGTTACTTCTAAATAATAGCTAGGCTTAGAATAATATAAAAGTGGTGTTCCACATCTCCAACAATGAGGATAGTTATGTGTTAATTTGATTTTTTTGAATAATTTATCATTTTCTTTTAAGTACTTAATTACTTCTTTATCTGCTTCAAATACACTAACCCCAGTCCATGGACCATCAGTATAACAACCATCTTCACCAACTGGATTTAAATATGGCAAATTATATTTTTTTCCAACATTTGCATCTTCTGCTCCAAAAGCAGGTGCGATATGTACTATACCAGTTCCATCTTCAGCTGTAACATACTCATCACAACAAACAAAGAATGCTTTTTTATTAACACTTAAAAATGGTAATAATTGTTCATATTCGATATATTCTAAATCTTTACCTATATATTCTTTAACTACTTCAACATCATCACCTAATACTTGATGTAATAATGATTTTGCAATAATAAAAGTATATCCTTTAGAATTAACTTCAACATATTCATAATTTGGATGAACACATAAAGCAACATTAGCAAGTAGTGTCCATGGAGTTGTTGTCCAAACTAAGAAATATGCATCCCTATCTTTAAGTTTCATTGGAACAATAACACTATCTACATCTACTTCTTTATATCCTTGAGCAACTTCATGTGAAGCAAGTCCAGTTCCACATCTAGTACAATAAGGTAATATCTTACTTCCTTCATAAAATAATCCCTCATCAAAGAATTTCTTTAAAATCCACCATTCAGTCTCAATATAATCATTATTATATGTTACATATGGATTATCAGTATCTATAAATTGTCCCATTTTATCTGTAAGATCTGTAAATGTTTTCTCGTTTCTTCTAACTGATTCCTTACATTTTTTATTAAATTTATCTATACCATATTTTTCAATATCATTTTTATTTGTAAATCCAAGTTCCTTTTCAACTTCTACTTCTACAGGTAAACCATGAGTATCCCATCCTACTTTTCTAATTACTTTATAACCTTGCATAGTTTTATACTTACAAAAAGTATCTTTTAAGAATTTAGCTACCATATGATGTAATCCAGGATGTCCATTAGCAGTTGCTGGCCCGTCATAAAAAACAAAATTAGGACAATCTTTTCTATTTTCTATAGTTTTATTTAATATGTCCATTTTTTTCCAACTAGCTAAGATTTTCTCTTCATTAACATTAACTGTGTCTTTTGATAAACTTTTAAATTTTTCCATTTTCTTCCCTCTCTTCAAAATAAAAAAGAATGGCACAAGGAGCTATATATAGCGGTACCATCCTTTAATTAACTTAATTTTATAACGCTTTTTAAGCGTGCTTATCTTATCCATAAGCAACATCAGAAGTGATTTATATATAACTTTATATTAGTAGTTTACACCAGCCACTACCTCTCTATAATAACCATTATATACCCTCTTCGTCATCTGTTTGAATAAAATGATTATAAAACACTTTATTTTGTTTGTCAATAATATAAAATCACTTTTATTTACATTTTTTGTTATATTTATTTATATTATTTTTTTATTTCTTAATATATTAAAGATTATATATCCAACTACTCCAGTTCCTAAAACAGCAGATAAAACAATTAAAGTTTTATTATCAATAGTCTCTAATTCTTCATCAATATAATAAGTATTGTCCATATTAACTGAATTATCAATTATATCAGATGGGGTTGATACATTTTCATCTTTATCTATTGTTTCATCAGTAAATGGCTTTAAAGTCCATCCAGCATATAATTTAACTGTCGGAGTACCTTTGCAACCATTTTTATCTACTATAACTGAAGCATATTTTGTATCTATATTTCCTAGTGTATCTCCATTTACTTTTAAAGTATATTTTTCATCATAATACCAACCAGTAAATTTGTATCCTTCTTTTGTAGGCGTTGATAATACTTTAGTTTTGTCATCTAAAAGAATAGAATCTGATAAATTACTGCCACCTTTAGTAACATAATTTACTATTAGTTGT
>JAQXHG010000054.1 GCA_029007115.1 bacterium
CCTTTAAAACCACTAAATAAGCCATCAAAGAATACAGAAATAAATTCATAAAAGAATCTTAAAAATGTATTCATATTTTACCTCCCACTAATCTATTATTTTTAAATAAGCATCATCATTAACTATTTTATTTTTTAATTCTTCTGGAATAAATTCAATAAGTTTTATTTTTTCAACCACTTCATTTTTAGCAATTAGATATTCTCCAAGTACTAAATTGCTAGCATCTTTATTATTAATAACAGTTTCCTTGTTAAATGCAATTGCAAAATGATAACCTGATTTTTTAAGTTCCTTAATAACTTTTTTATTTTTAATTATGTCATTATAGTCATTAACAATAATTATACTCTCACGCCCTCTATCATCATCAAACATATCAAATATTCTATCAAGTTTATTTCTTTTTTCATATATACTAGATGGTACATGTATAAAATATTTATTTTTAAAATTACTATTTAACATATCATTAACTATTATAGAAATTAACATAGTAATCATTATCATAGTCTTATCTTCTGCAATTACACCTTCTGAATAAGTTTTATCAACTATATAATCACTATAAACCTTACTAAAATTAATATTATGCTTTAAATTTACTGCATACATATTTTTATCAATACTTTCTACTTGCAATGAAAATGTATTAGAATTTAACTTTTCTAATGAAGAATTTAATATTTTAGAATGTACTTTTTGAATAATAATTATTTTATTAACTATATCCATAAGTTCAAGACCACTAGTTAATTCATTCTTAAGTACAGGTAATATTTTACTTTTATAATTTTCTCTTTTAGAAGTAATATCTTTATACTGAATATTATAACTTTCTAAAATGTTTATAAGCATATAAAATTTAATATATTTATCTACTTTCTCTTCATATAACTTATCACTACCTTTATACTGAGATATCATTTGAGTAGCTTTGCTTTTTATTAGTTCATTTATCTTAGAATTCATATTTTTAGAATTATATTCTAAATTTTCGCCATCACATAATCCATAATATCTAGCATATATATATGTTTTTAGAAAACTATCATTTATTGTACTTTCATTTGTTTTAAACTTTTCTTTTCTATTTAGTACATTAATTATTGAATTAATTTCATCTTCTTTAATATACATTATCTTATCTATTATATTTTTAAACTTTTTCTTTTTGCTTTGTAATTCAGATACGCATTTTTTTACTTCAGCTTCCGTTTTACTTTCTATCTCTTCCTCACTAATGTTGGAATCTTCAATTATTATTTCTGATTTTTTTATATTCTTTTTATTATATACTCCATCCACATCACCTTTATTAACACTAACCATTCTAAAGAATCTTGTTTGTTCCATATCCATTGGTGTTATTTCTATTTCATCATCTATATCATCTTCTAAAACTTCTTCATCATTATTCTCCTCAAAAGATGAATTAGATTCTATTGTTCTCTCTTCTACAACCTCTAATACATTCTTTTTTTTAGTTTCAGTTTTATTATCTTTTAATGACATAAGTTTATCTAACAATTTTGTTATAAGGGCATCTATTTTACTTCTTGTATTTTTATTTGTATTTACCTCATCCTTACTATTTTTAATACTTCTAAATGCATAACTGAATAGATACAATGTGATAATTAATGTTACTAAAACAATAGGATTAAATAAAGTCTTTTTAAAAATACCAAAGTTTGGTAATATTTTAACTACTTTACCAACAACCTGACTCTTACTTATTGCTTCATCCTTAGTGTTATTAGCATCCCCTTTTGTTACATATGTATCGACATACTCTTCAACAACTCTATGAGTTATATAATTATCATCTTTTTTATAAGTAATAATATCATCTAACTTAATATCTGTGCTATATTTAACAATAATCCAATCTCCAATATCTATTTTATCTCTCATACTACCTGATTGTACTTCAAATACTGAATATCCAAATAAACTTGAATAATCATTGCCAAATATTTTTGTCTGAGCACCATTATATATTGAAAATAACAATATAATTCCAAATATAACAATTAACAAATCTAATAATATATTAATAAGTATTTCTAATATTCTTTTTTCCTTCATAGTCAAACTGCTCCTCTAAATTGCATAGTTTCCTACTTTAATTAATTTTATCATATTAGAGATATTTTTACAATAAAAACGCTTATAAAAATATAAAAAAAAATCACGTTAAAATGATTTTTTTTACTACTTTTCGATTAATTGAATATCATCATTTTCTATCTTAACATTATTAATGCTATCAAATCTCTTTGTAATTTTTTCAGTAGTTTTATGTATATTTTCAATATCATTATTAACTGTTTGAATAGATCTTGATAATTTATCCCATCTTTCTCTATATCTTCCAAATTCTACACCTAATTTATTTAATTCTTCATGAATTACTGATGTATATTTATCTCTTTCAAGCCCCATTAATACTGATTGAATTATAGTTAATAAACTCATTAACGTTGTAGGAGATGTTATCCATACTTTTTTACTCGCAGCATATTTTATTAAATTAGTGTGATATGCATTTATTTCAGCAAATATTGCTTCAGCTGGTAAAAACATTATTGCTTGATCTGTTGTTTCTCCTGCAATTATATATTTTGATGCAATTGCATCTATATGTTTTTTTACATCATTATCAAATGCTTTACTTCTAGCTTCTCTTTCTGTATTAGTAAGTCCTTTTTCAACTAATCTTCTATAATTTTCAAGAGGAAATTTAGAATCTATACATATTGTACCAAGTGGTTCTGGCCCAAATAATATTGCATCTGCAACTAAAGTATTAGAAAGTGTGTATTGTGTTTTATATATATTATCATTTTTTTCACCAAATATTGATGATAAAATGTGATATAAATTAACCTCTCCAAATATACCTCTACTTTTTTTATCAGTTAATATACTCTCTAAAGATATTATTTCACTTCCAAGTCCATCTATTTTCTTTTGAGCTTCATCTATTCTAGTAAGCCTATTCATAACTTCATTAAAAGTTTTATTTGTTTTATCAAAACCATCTTCTAACTTTTCATTAACTTTTTGATTTATTAAATTTAATTTATGCTCAATCCTATCATTTAACGTATTAAAATCTTTATTTAAATTGCTAGAAAAATCATGCTTAAAATCTCCTATTTCCTTAATAACATTAATTTCTGTTCTAGATAATTTTTCGTTTATATCTGAATTATCATTTTTTCTTAAAACTAATATTATTAGTAAAACTATTACTATTATTAACAAACATATAATTATATAATTCATAATAATCCTCCTATATATTTAACTTAAATACTTTTTTAAATATTATATATGCTATGTATACTAGTAAAATTACAATAGCAACTTTTAGTAATATAACCGGATTATGAATGCTTTCAACAAATGATAATCCAATATATGCAGAATATATTACTAAACTAATTTTACCAAAAATAATCGCAATTAAAAACTTTTTAACATCCATTTTTACAAGACCTGCAACAATATTTACTATAAAAGCAGGAGTAAATGGAAAAGCAACTATTAAAAATAATTTATCTGTTGATATATGTCTAAATAATTTAGTATACTGTTTTATCTTTTCTTTGTTTTGAGTTAATCTTTCAAAATAATTTCCAAATCCATTTCTAAATATAAAATATGATAATAAGCATCCAAGTATAGTAAAAATCCAAGAAACTAAAAATCCAAGTATATTTCCAAGTAACATAAAATTAATTGAAGTAAAAACTAAAACCGGTATAATTGGAAATATTGATTCAATTAATATTATAAAACATGATAAAACAACTCCATAAATACCAGTACTTAAAATAAAATTAACTATGTTTTGTATTAAATCTATCATATACATCAAAATAATTATATTACAAAAAATACTATTTTTCTAGAGTAAATACATTATATCCTAAAGATGATAAAACCATCGTTGCTCTTTTACTTAATTTTCCACTTTTACAATATAAATAATAACTATCTTTTTTATTTAAATATTTCCTATAATTATTAATTAATTCATCATAAGGAATATTTACGCTTCCATTTAAATGACTAGTCTGATAAGTATATTTATCACTAACATCTATTATTTTCATATAAATCACCTATTGTAGTTTATGTAAAAACTTAAAATAAAAAACCCTTTATAGGGTTTAATTTATTCACTTCCAAAAAAATCATCAAAGAAATCATCATCATTATTATTGTTTTTTACAACAACACTATCAACATCAATGTTTACTTTAGGTTTATCTAAATTTTCATTTGTTGAATTTTGTTTATATTTTTCTTCTTCAGATGTAATTCCTTTTAGATTATGATTAAATATATCATTCATTTCTTTTTGAATTTCTTCTTGCGTCTTTTCTTTCACAACTTCTTTTTGTTCTACTGCGCCTTGTGATAATGCTTGTTTTTCTTTTTCTTGTCTTGCTTTCTCTTCTGCCTCTTCTCTTTCAAGTTCAGCAATTTTCTCATCAAGTTTTCTAACATAATCATCAAGACTAGTAGGTACAATTCCAGATGATGAGCCTCTACCTCCTGGTACAGGTCCAGGGTTAGCAAATGGATTTGGCATACCCCCGCCCATCATTCCTGGCATACTAGGTCCAAAACCACCAGGCATTCCTGCTCCAACAGGAACTCCTTGTTTTTCCTTTAATTTTTGAACAAAATCTTTTAAGTCAAAAACCTTTACTTCATGTGGTGGCCTTTGAGAGTATCCCATTTTCTCATATTTTCTTCCCCAATTAATTTTCCAGTTTGGAGTAAGTTTAGTTTTATAAGGCATACTTCTAAATCTATTAAAAATAACTTCATTTTCTTTTAATGCTTGTAAATCACTTACAGTAAATAATGGTCTAATTGGTGGAGCTGGTTCATCTTTTTTAGGCTTATCAGGTTTTTGATCACCAAGTAACTTACTAATTTCCTCTAAAGCAGCTAATTCTGTGCTCATGATATAAACAAAGTTTCCGCAGTTACCTTTAATTGTTTCTGCTACTTCTTTTCCATATACTTGATTTAATTGTGAAAAGTTTTGAATAGCGAAACTAAATCTAATATTTCTTGAACGAGATGCTGTTATCATTGTTCCAATATCTTTAATAGCAGGCATATTTGCAAACTCATCTAATATAAAATTAGTTCTATATGGAAGCTTTAAATTTGGAAATGTTTGAGCAGTTGCAATCAATGCTTCATATGCTTGTTTTACAAATATAGTAGCAAGAGCATGATAAGTTGTTTTTTCATCATGAACTTTTAAGAATATTGCAGTTTTTTCTTTTCCAATATCCCTAATATCAAAATCACTATATGAAAGCATTTCTGATAATGATTCTTGTGATGAGAAAATTCTTGTCTTTGTTCTGAAGGTAGACATAATTCCACCACGAGTTTCATTTGGTGCATTTATACATGATGCTGCTGCTATATAAGCAGGAGATAACTCTCCTTTAGCTTTAAAATATTCTTTTATATAAGTTGATGGACCAATTCTATCTTCACCAACTTCAGCCATCATATTAATACTATTAATATTAACTTCTTCCTCAGTCGCATCATCAAACAAACCTAATGATAATCCTGTAAAAAAGTTAGATGCTGTTTGCTCCCAAAATGGTTCAGCTTTATTATTTGGATCTATTAATATATTACTGGCAAGGTCTTGTAATAATTCATTTGCTTTATCTACATTTCCCTCTTTATATATCCTATATGGATAACTAAACGGATTCCATGCAGAGCCTTCTTTAGGATCACGGAAGTTTAATAATATAACTTTATATCCCTTTTCTTGCAATAACTTTCCACATTCTTCATATAACTCACCTTTAGGGTCTGTTACAATAACACTCTCTCCGTGTCTTGCAAGAATTTTAAGAAGAGGGAACATCAAACATTGTGTTTTACCAGAACCAGAAGCACCCATAATAAGTGCATGTGGCTCTCCACCATTATCTACCCAGGCATTTACTCCATCGTTTATAAATGGAATACCTCCTCCTTCATAAGTATCATCAGTTAATTTAATCTTAACAATACCACGATCTTTTTTCATTTCACTATCTGACATTAGTTTTGAATAACCATCATTTTTACTTTTTTGCTCAGTTGATATACCAAATCCTTTTTCTCTTTCGAAAAAATAAGAAGAACAGCCAAGCATTAATGCAGCAATTACAAATATATAAACAACTAATGTATAAAATATAAAATCTAACGAAAATGCAGGTAATGGATTTAAACCACTAAATACTCCATCAACTGCAAAACTATTTAAATTAACTACAGCTACAGCAACTAAGTATAATAATACTCCACAAAAAATAAGAAATATTATAAAATCTTTTTTTTCTGCTCTAAATTTTAACTTCATAGTCTCACCTCATACAAATATATTATACAATATAATATATTTTTTTTCATTAATAAACAAGTTTTTTACTAACTAAAATTTGATATTTAAAATATTTTCCTCTAGTATTCTTTTTAAATTGTATTTGCTTATGAGTTACTGTACCATTTAAGTAATTTTCAACTAATGCCTTAGCTTTAGAATAATCTTTACTATCAATTGCTTCTCTTAATAAATTTTCATAATATTTTTCATTAGTAGAACTTGCATAATACTCATAAACATATAAATCTGTTGTTATAGTAGTACCAAGCATAGACATTCTTTCAACAGCTATTTTTATATTATTATCATATTCACTAGCTACCCTTTTAAAATCTAAACAGTACCCTTTTGCACTAATATAAACATATTTATAATAACCTTCTAAGTAGTTATATTTATCAGTAATATCCAAACCATAAAATTCTTTAAATGCATTTATTAAATTCTTTTTACTAAAACAATATTTACCATTTGCTGAGTCAGTATATGAAAAATATCTATCATTTGATAATTCATAATTAAATATAAAATGCCATAACAATTCTTGTAAATTTTCAGTAGAAGATTCTTTATAATCATAATCTGTCATTATTGCAAGCTTATTAAAATAAAAGTCTTTTTCTAGGTCTTTTTTTATTTGCTCATATGTCTGTTCATCACTTAATAAATCTTCATCAATATCAATTTCTTTATATTCAGGAAAGTTTTCTTTATCTTTTTCTAAATTATATTTAATAATAAGAGGAATAGTAATAATAGATAAAATTACTATAAGTACTAATATTATCATAAATGTAATTTTCTTTTCTTTATTCATTCTTCCTCCTCTTATTAATAACCTATTTTAAATACTGAACCATCATAGCTATCACTATTTTTCTCCCAAATAAATCCTGCAGGCTTATAGGCATATTTATATAAAATATAATTAACATTTCTACAATCTTCTTCTTTACCCAGTGCCTCTACAAATTCATTATAATCACTTATTGTACTACTCTTAGAATATGGTTTATATGTTTTATTATTAATTGTATATACTTTATTATAATTCCAAGATTGAGAAATTCCATATGATGATTCACTAAATAAACCACTTGATGATTTTCTTTGCTCAAATGTTATACCACCTTGTAAGTCATCAATTGTATACTTACATATCTTACCATCACTTAATTTAACACCATTATTAAGTATATTTTCTATATTTTTAAAAGCAAGTTCAAAATTATTTTTTGCTTGTGTATTAACTCTATATGATGTATTCCAAGTTGTATTAATTGTTATGATATTAGCATTAATCCAATCTGGGTTAATAGTAATATCTCTACCAACTGGATCATCATTATATGAATAACCATAAAATTTACCTAAATTTGGAGATAATTTATTATATTCTTCACTAATAGTATTACCAACTTTCTTAATTGTTACACTATCACTACTAGGTCCATTTCCCATACTATTATCAGCTATAGTTGATGAATTACTATCAGCATTTATACACTGAACAAGTTCTGCACCATCTGGACCATATGTTTCTTGCATTATTTGAGTAAATGACATACCACTCTTAGCCATTTCATACCATCTATTTTGAACAGTTGAAACATAACCAGCACTATATACGGCACCATCTTTAACAAGTAAGAATTGAGATGCTTCATCATATAACCTTGCATATTTTTGTATTAATGCATCTCCTGCTGCACCATGATACATAGTATAATCTGTACCTGGATAATAAGAAGTACATGAAAATCCACCACAATCTAAATTAGATTTATTACTAGAACATCCTGATTTCATCGGACAATAAACTTGGTCACAGTTTCCAGACTTCATAGTAATAGTTGGAACTTTTGTATAATTTCCTCTTCTTGCAAGAGAATAACTAATAGCAGCTACCATTTCAGATTTAACATAATCATCATGTTTATCACTTACTTCTCCATAAGCAACACCCATAATATAATCTTTAAAATTAGTTTTACCTAATTCTCTACCATCACAATCTTTAATAATAACTTCTATTTGATTAAATGGAACTGCAACATAGTCTGCACAATAAGCTCCACCAACAGATGACCACATCGTACCAAAATTTGAATATGCTAATGGATTATCTTGATCTTCAAAATTAAGTATATCATTCATTACCGTTTTCTTTTCCTCTGAATTTTTTATCAGCGTTTCAATTACTTTTGGAGTGATTGCATCATCATAACTAAGTTCAGTTTTATTAGAATCATATGCTCTTTTAAAATATGGAAATCTATTATAAGCAAATCCATCAACATAATCAAAATTTACTGATATATCTCTATAATTATATGGTTCTAAAATATCTTTTTCATATCCTTCAATTTTTGCTTTCTGTTCAAATAAACTCATATTAGGTGGGTCTTCATACTCTTGTAAATATTTTTGTGCATCTCTAACAGAATTATCTATAGTATTTTTAGGAGCTCCTGATGCAGAAATTTTTGCAAGTAATGTACTATCATCTACAGTACCATTACATTCAACATCAGATGCTGCCCAAGCTTTTTTTCTAATCATTAATTTATCATAAGTTTTTACTGTATCATCACCATATCTTAAAAACATTTGCCATCTAAGTAGACTATATTTTACATCTTGTTGTTCTTTTTTGATACACTTACCAACAGATTCAATAAGCCTTCCTTTTCTATCATATATATCTTCTACTTGCCATTCATAATAAGGATGTATATGATTAGCAACGGCATTATTAATCATATCATCTAAATCATCAATTGTAAGAGTACCAGATTTAAGCATATCCATTAAAGATTCATAATGTTCTGCTGCACTAATTGTATATGGTGCATTATAACTATCTATATATTCAGAATAATTTGGTTGTGCAGCATATCCATAAAATATTCCTGATAATACCAAAGATCTGTCCATATGAAGAGTTGGATATTTTTTTTCTAATTTTTCAATACTTTTTTTCACATATCTAGTATAAGTACAAAAACTATCTATTGTTCCATCAAATTTATCTAACCAGTCACTTAAACCACTAAAAAAAGTAGTTTTACATTGTTCATCTTCCTTTAACATCTCAACTAATTCATCTGTATTATATTCTTCACCGGTTTCAGGATCAATAAAATACTTTTCGTTTTTCAATAAAGACTCTTCAGTTTCAGTTTCAGAAATTCCAAAAAATGATGATATTGAATTTAATAATGCATCATAAGCAGCAATAAAATATGAAATTATAAATATAACAACAAAAAATGATAATATTATACCTATTAAAATTAATTTAAGTTTCAATTTCGATAATTTAGCCTTTAGCCCAGTTTTTTTTGATACTATATCAAAAACTTCACTTTTTTTACTTTTTGATTCTTCTCCTTTTTTATTAGTTTTAGCATTTGAAGATTTACTATCAGATTTAGAATTGTCATCATCTTTAAGACCATCATCATTATCAAGTTCAGAAGATTTTACTCTTTGCTTTTCAACATTATTATTCTTTCTAAATGTTTTAGAATATTCTGCTCCGTTTGTACCTCTTTTGTTTATTGCATCTACATCTGATTTATTTGGTTTTAATGTACTAGAAAAACCCACAGGATTACTTCCTGCAGTTGAAGAACTTGAAGTATTATTATTTGATGATTCTTCTACTCCATTATTTGCATTTCCATCACTAGCCATACTACTTCTCCTTTAGAAAAGGAGGAATCTATTAGAATCCTCCACCTGAACCAAATGATTCTAACTCTTGTTGTGTAGCAATAACATTAATTCTCATTCTTCTATTACCACATACAAATAGCGCTTGACCTTGACTATATCTTTTTATTGAATCTTTTTCTTGTTCATTTAAATCAACTAATTTACTTAAATCTTCTACAGCTTGCTTCTTTAATCCCATTACCAAATAATATGAAGCATTATCAAATATAGCTTTACCATGTATTAGTACATTTGGTGCGGCAAAATCAGTAGGTTGTTGAGTAATGATAATCGTACCTGTATTATATTTACGACTTCTTCTTTGAATACGAGCCAAAAACTCAGCACCTAAAGTATTTTGATCAGCAAGCAACATATGTGCCTCATCAACCATCAATATTGTATTGACTTCTCTATCTAAAGTTAGTCCCCATGCATATTTCAAAATGTTAAAGAACAATGCATTACGAATATTATTATCGGCATTCATCAATTCACGAATATTAAATACAATAAAATCTGCATCTGTATCAATTGTAGTCTTACCTGTAAAATAATATCTTAATTCTTTAGTCAATGGTCTAATTTTAAGTTCTAATCTTTCCATAATATCTCTTTCATGCGTATGTTCTGTCATTGATAAAAGTCTACCTTTTATTGTTGCATAAACATCATCAAATGTAGGATAATCATGAGATAATATTTTAGTAAAATCAGTATCATAATCTATTTTATATCTTTTATATGTATCTTGTACAACTTCACTAAATAATGTAAGAACATCTTCTTCAATATCAGGACTATAATATTTCATAAATGCTTTTAAAGTTTGAAGTGTACGAGTAAGTACAGCATAACCAGTACCTTCAGCCATTTCTTCTTCATCTGCATCCAATACTATTTCAAGTGGGTTAATCATACCAAAGTCTCCACCTTTACCTAAATCAATAAAGTCTCCACCATATAATTTAGTCATTTCTTGAAGTTCACCTTCAGGGTCGATTGCTACGATTTTATGACCATTTCTAATATTTGCTCTAAGTAATACTTTAGCAGCAGTAGATTTACCACTACCAGAAGTACCTAGTATAATCATATTAGCATTATTTCTATTAAACTCTTTTTTAGTTTGATATAAAAATTGATTAAATAAGATAACACCACCAGAATAATCAACACCAAGTAAACATGAAAGTCCTGGATCTTTGATACTATCAAATACAAACGGATACATTGCAGCCATAGTAACTGATGGTATTGGTGTTCCAATTCTATCTTCAATATCATTTTTTTCAAATATAGGAAGCATGCTCTTTAAAATCTTTTCTTGTTCAAATCTTAATACAACACCTTTCATTCCCATTGCATCTAAATAATTTTTAACTTGTACTTTTTTATTTTCTAATTCTTCATGAGAATCAGCAGAAATCATAATATGCATTTGAAAGTCAAATATTCTAGCTTGAGTAGCAGTTAACATTGAAATAAAATCTTCAATACTCTCATAATCTTGTCTTATTTGTTCTTGAATAGTTCTATCATGCTCATTTGAATATCTAGATTTCATATCTGCTATTTCTTTATTAAGCATTTTAGATAGTACTGAAAACGCAATTGGAATATGTTTAATACATACTTTAATTCCTGATAATTGAGTAATATTTGCAAGATAACCTTCACTTATAGATTTAGGATAACTAATTATTGTTAAAATAGCACAATATTTATCACTAATTATCATTTCAGAAGGTCTAAATTCTAATCCCTTAGGAGCCAATTGGCTTTTAAAACTTACGCTCATATTGTACTCATCACCGTCCCAAACTTAGTGGTATCGCCACCATTCATAAATCCATCTACTAATACTCTTAAATCATCATTACTAACTTGAGCAGATTGTAATCCCGCACTAGCAAGCCCAGATACTAAATTTTGTATCTTCTTTTGTATCATTTCAGGCCTTCTATCTTTAAATAATATAAAATACTCAGTATCAGTGACACTAACCTCTTTACTCATAAACAAATTAGCCTTATCAATATCTTCTCTAACTAATTTTCTAATTGCTTGAGTTTGAACTGAATTATATAATAACTTTAATTGTGCAAGATATACATTTATATCAACGGGTCTATCAGATACAATTAACCAAAAAGGATAATCAATTGTATTATAAAAGTTTCTCAAGTTAAATATTGCGTTACTTTGTGAGTTATAATCTAAAATAAATATATTTCTTGGTCTTACTTTTACACCAGTAACTCTAACTCCATTATCTAAAATAATTTCACCATTTTGTATTCCCTTAATAGGTAACCAATTCTCAGTTTGTGCTTTTTCTAGTTTCTTCGCCATAAATATCGCTTGTCGCACACCATCCTTTCCATATATATTCCTTTTCATTAAATATAAATAATAATACCTCTCTTAAAAATGTAAGAACATTATGATAATGTGGTACTGGTAATACAAGAAGTAAACCAGTTGCAAGTGGCAATAATTTTATAACTAAAATATATAATTGTTCACCAGGTATAGCAACCATTAATAATAATGAAATAACTGCAGAACCTATAGCAACCCATAAATCAGTCATAGTAAATACACCCAATATTAATTGACTTTTTTTGCTATTTGCAGGTATTAAATATTGATTCATATTCTTTTTTCCTTTCTTTTATTAATTATTTATCTTTACTAGCGCCATGTGTTTGACCATATGATGTTTTATTTTCAAGTTCATGTTTCTTATTAGTAATTTCTTTAGTTGTTCCTTTAACATCTATATTGCCATCTTTCGTTTTAATTTCAATTCCAGCTTTCTTAGCAGCGCCTTCTGCTGCTTCTTTCTTAGCATTTATATTGTCATTCGTAGCCGCATTTTTATTTCTATCATAATGATCTTTTGCAGCAGTAAGAGCTTTTTGTTTTGCGTTTGCCAATTCTAATTCCGCATTTTGAATATCACTTGCAGAACCACTTTTTTGAGCAATTTCTAATGACGCTTTTGCTTGAGTATATCCATCATTAAATTCTAACATTTTGTTTGCATATGCATCTTTATCTTCACCAAATTTTATATTTTTATATTCATCTCCAGAAAAACCAGTAAGTTCACCAGTAGTATTATCTTTAATTGCCTCAATTTGCGCTGATTCAAATGCTTTTAATGCACTATTTGCCTGATCATATTTATACATTTGCATATCTTGTCTACCTTTAGTACCAATAGCACCATGTATAGCACCACCTACTACATTACTAAATCCACGTCTTCCCCAATCATCTGCTCTTGCAATATCTTTCTTAACACTACCAGACATATTTTTAATTTTATCAGAAATACTATTACCTTTAAATCCATTAACTCCACCACTGAAGGCACCTGCTCCCATGTTTGCTATTGTTCCAGCAACTCCTGCACCAGATGATATACCGGCCGCAAGACCTGCAACACCACCAACACCTATACCAGCCATAGAACCAAGCAAATTACCAAATGATTTATCTGTCTTTCCAAGTTCCTTTCCAGTAATTTGTTTAATAAAATCAGGTAATGATTTAGCAAATGTATATCCTGCTATAATAATAATAAGAGTTAAAAACATTTTTGTTCCGAAACCAGTAGCATCAGACAATGATTCACCAAAAAAATCATCAATATTAATAATAAATTTTCCAACAAATACATTAATTATTAACACCGTTGCTATTCTAATAAATGCCGACATATATACTTGTATATATGTTTTAACAAAATTATTAAACATATTTTCTTTTTCATTTAGTTTTGAAATAATTGCTATTGGTGCGAGTAATTGTAGTACCATTAATTTAAACATTCTCACTGCTACTTCAATAGTTACTGAGCCAATACAATAAATAACATATAATCCGACCAAACCACTTACAAATGGAGAATATAAAACATCTTTTCCAACTTGATTACTTAAGTTACTTACCTTATTAAAATTATAACCATCTCCATCAGCAATAGTTTTTTCAAGTATTGTAGATTGCGTTTCATCTTTTGCATCTCTAATAAATATACTAAGAGTCTCAAATGCAAGAAAATCTCCTATTTCTACATTATTAAAATCTTTTCCGAATATAAATCTGTTTATTAAGCCATCATTATCTTCAGCATTATTAGTAACACCTGCTAATCTATTTAATGTGGTAAATGAATAATTTTCTGGCACACCAATTATTAACATACTAAATTCATTTAAAGCACTAAATACTAAATTATAGCAAGTAAGCATCGCTCCTACAATAAATATATTTTTTATTAGTTTTGTTCCAGTTTTAGGTGCATCATCAGGATTTATCATAAGCTGAATGAGTGCAATCCCTAATTTAAACATTATAAAAACCATTATTACTGCTTCTATTCTATCTATTAAAGGTGAAATAATTGCCCCTAAATAATTAAAATTCAATTGACTTACTAATGTAAATAATTCATATATCTTTGCTACTAAATCATAGATTATTCCGTCAAAAAACAATAGTATAGTATTAACTATTCCCAAATCCCATGACCATAATGTCGTAAAAAATGATGAAAAAAACATCTCAAACGTCATAGTTTCACTCCCTATTCAACTTTTTATATGTAAAATTATAACACACTTCTTACTCAAATAAAAGCATTATTACTTAAAAAATGATGCTTTAATATTATAATTAAATATTAGTTTAAATACAAGAAAAACTTAAGCATATTTAAAATACTTAAGTTTTATTCATTATTAACTAATTCTAATATATCATCACTTAAATCTAAAAATATTTTGTTCATAACAAAATCAAATTCACTATTATCATCTATATTAGTAAATTCATATTTTCCTTCTTTGTTAATAACTTTTGTTATAGATATATCATTTAAAAACTCATGATTATTTATAAGATATAAATAAGTATTATCGTTTCTATTAATTACATCCAAAACTAAATACTCTCCATTATTAAATTCAATAACATCATCTATTTTAATATTCATAATCTACCTCTTAATTCTTGATTTTCATGATTATATTGTTCTATTTTGTCTTTAGCATTATTTATCATTTTTTTAACAATATTTATTTCACTAAGATTACTATTGTCTCTAACAATTTCATCATAATAACCGCACATACTCATAAGAGATAATATAGATGCTCTTGCAAAATCTTTTTTCTCTTCACTAGTTTCTCTATCTACAACTCTGCCAAAACCAATAACATTAGGATTAAATCTAATTGAATTATATTCATCTATCAAATCATCATTTCTTTTATCTTTAAATTTCATACTATCACCAATATTATAATATCATAAAAAATAGAGTTTTTACAACTCTACATTATGATAAACATTACTTACATCATCTATATCATCAAGCATAGTAAGTAATCTTTCAAATTTCTCTTTTTCTTCACCTTCTAGATGAATAGTATCTTTAGCAAAATAAGATATTTCATCTAATTCAAATGTTATTCCTTCAAATGCATTTTCAAGTGCTTTTTTAGCATTATTTAAGTCAGCTACTTCAGTATAAACAACTATTGTTCCATCATCTTCAACTTCGATATCATTAGCATCAATATCTCCATTAATAAGTGCATCCATTACTTCTTCTTCACTATGATTTTTAATTCCAACAACGCCTAAATGTTCATACATAAAACTGACTGCACCTTGAGTAGCCATTTTACCACCGCACTTATTAAGTGCTGTCTTAACAAAAGTAATTGTTCTATTTGGATTATCAGTTAAACATTTAACTATTAAATTACTTCCCCCTTGTGCGAATACTTCGTATTCTACAGTTTCATAATTTTCCCCTTCACCTTTTTTAGCTTTGTCTAAGTTTCTATTAATTACATCTGATGGTACTTGTTCTTTTTTCGCTTTTTCTATAATTCTTCTTAAAGCATCATTACTAACAGGATCCGGATTACTCTTAGCCGCCTTTATAATTTCTTTTGCATAAATTGAATACAATTTTGACTTTTTAGCCGCAGTAGCAGCCATTGCCTTTGCTCTTACTTCATGAGCTCTTCCCATGATTATCCCTCCTTAATTAATCTAAATTTGTAAGTTCATTTATTATTTTAGCATACTCTATATAATTTTCAAAATTATTCTTAATATTTTCATCTAAAAAATCTTTAGAATCTGCTTTAGCTTGTAATAATATCTTCATATCTTGATGTAAATTAGCAATCTTAAATTCCATATCGCCACTTTGTTTTACACCAAATAAATCTCCTTCTCCACGCATTTCATAATCTTTTTCTGTTATATAAAATCCATCGTTACTCTCTTGTAAAACTCTTAATCTTTCACAATCTTCATTTCCGATTAATACGCATGTTGATTCAAATTCATTTCTTCCAACTCTGCCTCTTAATTGATGTAATGTTGCAAGTCCAAATCTTTCTGCATCATAAATTACTATCATAGTAGCATTCTTTACATCTATTCCTACTTCAATAACAGTAGTTGATATTAATACATTAGTTTTGCCTTCCTTAAATTCATTCATTATTTTTTCTTTATCATTACGAGATAATTTACCATGCATTATAGAACTTTTTACTTGACCTTGAAAATAAAGTTCTATATTTCTTTTTATCTCATTTACAGTTGTTAAATCTATAGTATCACTTTCTTCTATTAATGGAGATACTATATATATTTGATGAGAGTTTTCTATTTCTTTTTTCATAAGTTCATAGACACTTACTAATTCTTTTTCACTCTTAATAATAGTTTTTATCTCACGTCTACCCTTAGGCTTAGTTTTAATATTTGATATATCCATATCTCCATATATCGTTAATGCAAATGTTCTTGGTATCGGTGTTGCAGACATATATAATATATCTGGAAGCAAACCTTTATTTTTTAAATTAGCTCTTTGATTAACACCAAATCTATGTTGTTCATCAGTTATTACAAGACCTAAATTCTTAAAAATAACATTTTCACTAAGAAGTGCATGAGTTCCTATTATTAAATCTATTTTTCCATTTTTTAGTTTTTCTACAACTTCATCTTTATCTTTCTTCTTCATACTACCAACAAGTAACCCTACTCTCATATTAGTATTTTCAAGTAATCCTTTAATTGATTCATAATGTTGAGTAGCAAGTACTTCAGTTGGTGCCATAAGAGCTGTTTGGTTTTTAGATAAATAATTTATATATGAAGCAATAACTGCTACTATTGTTTTACCACTACCAACATCACCTTGAAGCATTCTATTCATTCTTTTACTTGATGTCATATCCTTATATATTTCTTCTATTGCTTTATCTTGATCTACTGTTAATTCAAATGGTAGCATTCTAATAAAATCATCTACATCAGATGGATCTATATTTCTAATATATCCTGTTTTATTTTCTTTATTTATTTCTTTTAAATAATTAATTTTAAACATAAATTTAAATAATTCTTCATATTTAAGTTTTACCATTGCCTGTTTTACTTCATCTTCATTTTTAGGTTCATGTATCATCTTAACAGCACTTTTCTTATCTATAAAATTATATTTTTTATTCAAATAGTCTGGTATGTAATCAATATAATCATCATACACAAGTAATGCTTCATTTATATACTTTTTTAATGATTTTGATGTAAGCCCACTTGTTAAATGATAAATACTTTCTATACTTCCAGTTAATAACTTTTCAAATTTGATATCTGATGCCACTACTGTATTTCTTAATGCATCATATTTACCAATAACTGTGATAACTGCACCTGGTTTAATATGAGTTTTTAAAAAAGCACGATTAAATATTACAACTGCAATCATCTTTTTTGAAGACATTGCTCTAAAAGTTAATGATGTCATATTAGCCTTAAATCTTCTTGTTAATGGAACTGAATCTACGATACACTCTATAGTTACTTTATCTTGATTTTTGGCTTCTTTAATATCATTTAAAACTATTATATCATGTCTATACGGATAATAATTAACCAAATCATCGATAGTATTTATACCTATATTGCTAAGTATCTCTAAGGTTTTTGGTCCTAACCCTTTTATTTTACTCAAATCACTCATATTATTCCTCCGCTAAAAACTTTACATATTATATCATAAAAAAAGAAATTATTAAAGATTTAATTTCTTTTTAATTTGCAGTCAATATTTTGAATAAAAGACTAGTTTTTTATTCAATTATTTTTATTATTGATTGCATCTTGTACTACATCCTTCTATTATCAATATATTTACTAACTAATTCTTCTTTTAATTTTCTATATTTTTCTAATTCTACTGGAACTTTTTTAATGACACAATCTTATCCTCAAAATTATACATATCGTAAAATATCAAATCATCATACAAATTATTATCTAACTTCTTTAATTAGTGTAGTATTCTTACCTCTTTCATTAATATATTCATTTGTAATTTTAAATCCAAACTTTAACATATTAGATAATGAATATTTATTATCACTTGCAGCTTTGGTAAATATATATTTGTAATTATTAGTTTTACAATATTTCTCTAACTCTTCCATCATTTGAAATTGTAGATTATTTCCAACATAATTTTTACTTACCATAATTGGTCCTAAAGAAGCACATACTTTTTCATCATAAAATACATTATTCTTATTTAATGTTTTATTACTAGAAGGAAGCATAAACATAGAACATACTAGATCATTATTATTGTAATATAACCATATTTTAGCTCCTACTTTTAATAATTCTTCTATTTCTTCTTTAGTAAAATCTCCTAACCAACTAGGACTTTCCATATTATCTTTTACGGATTTATATAATTTTAAATAATCATCTAAATCAACATTTTCATTTACACAATATAAATCACTTATTTTCATATTACCTCTTTTATTCTTCTTATATCATTTAATATTTCTTCTAATTCTTCTATAGTTATTGCTTGTTCTTTATCACAAAGTGCTTCATCTTTTTTATCATGCACTTCAATAATAAGTCCATCTGCACCTGCTACTATAGATGCTAAAGACATAGGCTTTATCATATAAGATAGTCCTGATGCATGACTTGGATCTATTATAATCTTGTTATTTGTGTTATTTTTTATATAAGGTATACTTTGTATGTCTAGTGTATTTCTTGTGGAATTATCAAAGTTTCTAATACCTCTTTCACATAATATAACTTTACAATTATTTATATATTTTGAAGCATTTATCCATTCATTATATGTAGCTGAAAATGCTCTTTTTAATATAACTGGTTTATCATATTTACTTAATTCTTTTAATAACTCATAATTATACATATTTCTACTACCTATTTGTATTATATCTATAACATTAGCAAATTTTTTAACTTGCTCAATAGTCATAAGTTCAGTGACTATTTTTATACCAGTTTCTCTTTTTGCCTTAAGTAAATATTCGATACCTTCATCCCCTAAACCCTGAAAACTATCAGGATTAGTTCTAGGCTTAAACGCTCCTCCTCTTAAATAATTAATACCTAATTTTTTTAATTTTTTTGCAATTCTTATAATTTGATCCTTTGATTCAACCGCACATGGTCCTGCTATTATTAATAATTCATTCATAATTTCACCTTAATTTCTTTTTAATCTTATAAACTCACAGGCTTATTCTCTCTATTATCCAAAAAATCTAATATAGTTTTTAAATACTTTTTTAAATTATCTAATGATTGCATAGTACCAACTATGTTTTCTAATTCTTTAATAACATCATCAACTGATAATTCATATTGTATTTGAGATTGGCTTTCAATTTGTTTTAAAAAGTTATCCATATTTTCAACACTTATTCTACAATCAAAATCTCTATCATCATTCCTATTATCTTTTCTATCAAATATTTCTATGTAATCATCTACATCAAAATTAATATTTTTATGAGCAACTCCATTTCTAATTTTATTTAATAACCATTCATTTCTTCTTTTTAATAAAATTAATAAATTATTAATTTCATTAACAACATATTCTCTTTGTATTTCAGGATTTAAATAACTTTTTCTATTACTATCTCTAAAATTATCTAATACTACTATTAATTTCCTAATTGCTTTTTTTATACTTTCCTTATATATGTCATCACTTACATCAAAATTATACATCGTTAGACCATCAGCCTCTACATTTTCCATATCGGAAAATACAAAAATCATATGTGAGTATAATACACAATAATAATCATTTTCGTTTATTAATAATCTTGATAATAAATTAAGTAGTTTTCTTGATTTAGAATCATTTAACTTATTTTTCTTAACAAATGATTTTATAAGTTTTAAAAGTCTAATAAAGAAATAATTTCTTTGCTCATTATTCATTCTATCTCTTAATCTATTATATTCATTTATTATATCTTTTAACTCATTTAAAAATTTTATATCATCAATATATTTTATTTCTTCTTTAATCAAGATTATTATTTCTTCTATACTTTTTTTATTATCTTGATAATAATTTTTAGTTTTATAATTATATTCATTATATTTATTATTATCTATGTCAAAATCTGGCATTTTTTTAATATAAATATCAGATAATTTATTTGATTGTATTTTTCTATTTTCAGTTTGAACACTATAATAGTTACTCATTATATTTTTTTCTTCACATAAAAAATTAAGTGCCTCTGGAGATATATCAACTTTAAACTCAAAACTACCTAACTTATCATCTATAATACTATTATTAATTATAATTACATTATTACTTAAATCAAATTCGAATTGTTCTCCATGAACAAATGAATCCCTAATTTTTGAGTATATCCAAACTACTCTTTTAATTTCATTTAATTCATTATTGCTTCCACTAAAATTATCTATTTCGATTTTTGTTCCTAATGGAAAAGTTAAATTATCTATTCCATCAAAACAACCAGTTTTTGTTAAATCAAACTCTCCAAGAGATGGTACATTTATTTTTATCGTTGATGATTTAAATAATTCTTCTATAAGTATTTTACATTTTATGTAATCATTTTTATATAATGAATAGTCAAAATACAATGTATTAGTAGTAGAATCTTTTCTAATTATTGACTCTTTTTTAGCAACAAAAAGAGAAACACTTAACATAAAAAAATCTTCTATATTAAGTATTGAATCATTGTTAGATTTTAATTTATCTACAAGTTTTCTAGATTTTTTAATTATATCTTTTAATTTCATTATTGCTCCTATTAAAAGAATAACATACATAATAAAATTATTAAATATTTTTTTAAAAAATACTTGACAAAATACTACTTTACCTTTAAGATATAGACTTACCAATTCACTTTTAGGCGAATTGGTGCTAGTATCACACTAGCCAACCCCTTTTTATTCTTTTTTCCGGACTGTCCATCAGGGGGTGGCAGTCCTATTTTATTGAATTTTAAAGCATAGATGATTTAATCTCTATGCTTTTTATTTTATATACTTAATTCCTTGATAACTATTTCTTTTTTTCATTTCTTTGTCAATATCATTAATAATAGTAGTTTTATTTATTAGCCAATCTGGAGCAATTAAATCTTCTTTTTTTGGATCACCAGTTAATCTATTAACAACTATATCTTCTCTTAAATATTCTAATTGATCACACACTATATCGATATATTCATCCCTAGTTAACAATTTAAATGATTTATTATTATAGTATTCTTCAAGAACAGTATTTTTTAATACTGATAATGCATGTATTTTTATTCCTTGAACATCTAAAGAACTTATATGTTTTACTGTTTCAATCATCATTTCTTTTGTTTCATATGGCAAGCCATTTATAATATGAACTACTACATTTATATTTCTTTCTCTAAGACGATTAACCATATTATCAAAACAATCAAGTGTATGACATCTATTAATTAATATCGATGTTTTTTCATGTATAGTTTGAAGGCCTAATTCTATTGTTAAATAAGTTCTATCATTTAATGAAGTTAAATAATCTAGGCACTCATCACTAATAGAATCGGCTCTTGTTGCAATACTAAGTCCAACAACATTATCAAGTTTTAGTATTGGCTCATATTTTTGCTTTAGTACATCAACACTAGCATAGGTATTTGTATTAGCTTGAAAATAACCAATATATTTAGCATTAGGCCATTTTTTTAACATTACTTCTTTTACTTCATTAAATTGAGTCACTATATCTTTAGTTTTATCTCCTGCATACTCCCCACTTCCACTATTAGAACAATATATACACCCTCTTTTTCCAACTTTACCATCTTTATTAGGACAAGTAAAACCACCATTAAGACTCACTTTAAAAACTTTAGAATTAAATTTATGTTTATAAAAATAATCTAAAGTATAATATCTTTTATTACTATCACTATATTTAAACATTATCTCCTCTTCCTAAAAAATAATCTTCTTTTAATACTATCTTTTGTATCAAATTCTTCATATTCATAATCAACACCATTCTTTTCAAGTATCGTAACATCATTTAAAGATGAATATATTGTATTTTCTATTCTTTGATCTGATAAAATATTCTCATCAAATTTTACAATTAATTTTAGTCCAAAATAATTCATTGAACATTCTATTACGCCATCTAATTTTTTAATTGATTCTTCTAATTTTAATGAACAGGCAATACAATCTATATCATCTAACTTATATATATTTACTTTCATAATTACACCACAAAATAATTATATATCACAGAAGAATGACAAATCAATCTATTTCTAATTTTATTATTTTATAAATAAAAGTGAGTTTACTTAATAAAACTCACTTAAAATATTTTATATTATTATTTATTTTGTTTATTTTCTAAGTCCTTATAATAATAATATCTTTCTTTAGATTGATTCATATTTTCTTCATATAATCTTTGATATTCTTCTTCATTCTTAACTTCAAGATTTTTATATCTAAGTTCATGATTAAATATTGTATCATAATTAGTAAAATCAGGTTCTTTAGAATCTATTGTTAGTTTATCTTCACTAGGATTATATCTCATAAGTAAATTATATCCTACATCCACAAGCATCTTTTGCTCATCTATTTGATTGTTCATACCACCTATTATACCTTGAGTAATACATGTACTATAAGCAATTATTAAAGATGGGCCATCATGCTCATATGCTTCTTTTAACACTTTTAATGTTTGCATCATATTAGCTCCCATTGAGATAGATGCTACATAAACATTTGGTATAGCCATAGCTATTTTAAATAGATCTTTCTTATTTTCAAGTTTTCCACTACTTGCAAACTCAGCAACACTACCAATTCTAGTTGATTTAGATTTTTGTCCACCAGTATTTGAATATACTTCAGTATCAAGTACCATGATATTAATATTTTCATTACTATGAAGAACATGATCTAATCCACCATATCCAATATCATATGCCCAACCATCTCCTCCTAATATCCATACTTTTCTAGAAGGTATATAATCAATTAATTTTCTAATTTCATCTGGTATTTCTGATGATTCAAGTTTTTCTTTTATTGCAAGAGTATAATCATCATCTTCCATATTATCTATCCACTCTTTAAATGTTGCTTTTACTTCTGCATTAACCTCATCTTTATATTTATACATTAGTTTCTTTAATCTTTCTCTCATTTTCTTATATGACATATGAATACCAAAACCAAATTCTGCATTATCTTCAAATAATGAATTCATCCATGGTATTTTATATGGCGTTAAAGGAAGAGAACCTCCATATATAGATGAGCATCCAGTAGCATTAGCGATTACCATATTTTTTCCATATAATTCAGTTATTAATTTAATATAAGCAGCCTCTCCACATCCAGCACATGCACCACTAAATTCAAAATATGGTTTTCTAAAGCCAATACCCTTAACAGTATACTTATTAAATGGTGTATTATTTTCATGATTATTAAATAAATATTCACTTATTCTATCATGTCTTTCGCTATATTCGCCTTCAACTAATGCTTTTTCACCATTCTTACCAGGACACGACTTTATACATAAACCACATCCAGTACAATTAGATTCATTTACTGCTATATAAAAGTTCTTATTTTCTTCTCCAATACTTTTTATCACTTCATCTTTATCTAAATGTGCATTAATTAACTCATTATCATAAAGTGAAAATGGTCTAATACATGCATGAGGGCAAACAAATGCACATTGATTACATTCAATACAGTTTTCACTACACCACTTAGGTACCAAATCTGATACTTTTCTCTTATCACTTGCTGCTGTTCCACCCTTAAAAGTACCATCCTTACTATCAATAAAATCTGATACCTTTAATTCATTACCTCTTAACATTAATACTTCATTTGTAAAGTCTTTTTCATTTACACTTTCATTTACAAATGTAAATATACTATTATCAATTTCTTCTAAATATTTAAGTCCTTCACTAATCGCACCTAAATTGTTATCAACAACATTTTGGCCTTTCTTTTCATATGTTTTCTTGACAAGATCCTTAAATTTATCAATCTCAGTCTTATCATATCCAGTTATTTTTAGCATATACATACATATAATATTATTTATCTTACCACGCAAATTATATTTTTTATTTAATTCATCTAAATTTGCAATATACACTTTAATATTTTTATCAAGAATTGCTTTTTTATTTTCATTTGTTAATAACTTGTTTAATTCTACATCACTTTTGTTACTAGATATTAATAATATCCCATTTTCTTTAATATCTTTTAAACAAAAATATCTATTTAAATATATATCTTTTGATACTACTATAAAATCAGGATTAGTTAAAAAATATGGTGCATTTATTTTATTTGGACCAACACGAAGATGGGAAATTGTAACACCACCACTCTTCTTAGAATCATATTCAAAATATCCTTGAACATAATTTCCTTCCATATCACCTAAAACTTTCATAAAATTTTTAGATGCTCCTACCATACCATCAGATCCAAATCCAAAAACCTTAATCTCTTTATAATTATTTTCTATTTTTATTTCCTTTGACTCTAAACTTAAATTAGTGACATCATCAATTATACCAATAGTAAAATTATTTTTAGGGTTACTATTAAACATATTTTCAAATACTGCATTTATATCTTTAAGTGGAACATCTTTAGAAGAAAGACCATATCTACCACCAACTACTTTTATATTTTTATCTTTAAGTACTGATACTACATCTAAGTATAATGGTTCTCCATTGCTTCCTGCTTCTTTTGTTCTATCAAGTACAGATACAATCTTAACAGTACCTGGAAGTACACTAAGTAAATATTTACTACTAAATGGTCTATATAAATGAACTTCAATAAGACCAACATGTTTACCTTCACTATTTAATTTATCAACAACACTTTTAATAGTATCACAAACACTACCCATTGCAACTATTACATGAGTTGCATTTGAATCACCATAATAATTAAATGGTTTATAATTAGTACCTGCTAAATCATTTAATTTTTTCATATTATTTGCAACGATACCAGGAATCATATCATAGTATTTATTTCTAGCCTCAGTATTTTGAAAATAAACATCTCCAGTTTGTGAAGTACCACGCGTAATTTCTTTACCAATATTTAAAGCTCTATCTTTAAATTCATATATTCTATCAAAATTTACAAGTTTCAATACTTCTTTATCATCTAATAATGATACTTTATTAAGTTCATGACTAGTTCTAAAACCATCAAAGAAATGCATGAAAGGTAAACTTCCTTCAATTGCAGATAGATGTGATACTATTGACATATAATAAGCATCTTCAACAGAAGTAGAGGCTAACATACAAAAACCAGTACTCCTACAAGCATACACATCCTGATGATCTCCAAATATTGATAATGCATGAGTTGCTAGACTTCTTGCAGCTACGTGTATAACTCCAGGTAACATCTCTCCTGCTATTTTATACATAGATGGTATCATTAATAATAAACCTTGAGATGCGGTAAATGTTGTAGTTAAACTTCCTGCTTGAAGAGAACCATGCATTAATGCAGATGCACCAGCTTCACTTTGCATTTGAGTTACTTTAACTGTATCATTAAAAATATTTAATTTTCCTTCACTACTCCACTTATCAACTAAAGTTGCCATAGGACTTGCAGGTGTTATTGGATATATTCCACATAACTCACTAAATAAATATGCTCCCTTAGCACAAGCTTCATTACCATCAATTATATAACTTTTTTTCATATCATCACCCATTATATTTTAACATTTTTTTTTAAAGAAAAAAAGATACAATAAATGTACCTTTAATATAAATTAATATTATCTTTCATTAAAATTTATAATAATATTTAACTACTTAACCTGAATTATTCTCTTAAATTTAGTTTCGCTATTTTTTATATAATTATCAATTAATTTACTTTGTTCTTTTGTTTCAGCATAAGCAGTAATTGCAAGAGTTTTCTTCCAATCTTTTGTATAACCATCTGTTGTTAAATTTGTTATTTTATTTTCTACTAAAAAGGCTCTTAAATCTTTCATAATTTTTTTATTATCATTTAATATTACATTTACATAGGTTCTATCTTTAGAAAATTTATTACTTATTACAAGAGCAAGTAATGTACCAATTCCACTAGCAATAGCAATAACATAAACAGTTATATCTCCTCCATCGCTTGCTGCATCAATTAATTTATAAAATATTATATTACTTATTACTACTGTTAATGCCGCTAATAATGCTTTATTCTTTTGAACTAAAATAACTTTACTAGTACTAATTATATTATCAAAAACTTTAATAAAAAAAATAATAACTAAATTAATAATAAATGCTTTCATTCTTGCCTCCTTTAAAAAGCGCTCGAACATAATAGCATTTTTATTAATAAATGTCAACCATACTTTCTAGTTTCATTATTTCATTAATGCTACATACTACATTTACCTCTTCTACCTTAATACCATGTTCCATATAGTATAATACTTCATCAATAGATTTATTCTTTAAAAAATTATTTTCTAGTATATCAAGATTTCTAGCATAATATTTCTCATCTTCAACTATAAAACTTAATATTTCTAAATCCAGAATTGAAAATGCTTCTCTTAATTCAAAAGTATCAGTATCAATAAAATAAATTGAATAATAATCTTTGTTATAAATATCATCTGTGTTATATATAAGTCTTTTATAACTATTACTATCAATATGAGATAAATCAAACAAAAAGAAAAAAATTAATAAACACAATATTTTTTTAATACAAATCACCATTATTATTATGATTACTTTTATATATTTTAAGTTTCCAATTGTTGGTAAATGTTAGCTACTATATTATTATTTTACAAGTAACATAAATTGTGTTATTATTAATGAGTACTTAAAATAAAGGAGATACAAATGAAATATAAATATATTGGGTTTCCTATGAAAGATGGTTGTCATGTATATGGCGCTGATTTAGGAATCGAAATATTAAATAAACATGTTAAAATTGATAAAATAATAGAGATTGACACTGATAAAGATGATTTAAATAATGTTATATCATCTGATACAAGACTTGCATCTTATGTTCATAAAACTATAGATGATGGATATATACCTGTAACACTTGGTGGAGATCATAGTCTTGCAATTGGAACAATAGCTGGTGCTAGTCAAAGTGGTGAAATTGGCGTAATATGGTTTGATACACATCCAGATTGTAATACTGATAAGACAACTACTACATTTAATATACATGGTTATCCCCTTGGAGCCTCAATGGGATTTGGAAAAAAAGAATTAACAGAACTTTATACTCCAAATACTAAAGTAAACTATCAAAACGTAGTTATGTTTGGTATTGATGATATAGATGAACCAGAAAAAAAATTAATTGAAAAATATAATATTAAAAACTATCCTCTATCAATAATAAAAGAAAAAGGAATTGAATATTGTATTAACGATGCAATTAATTATTTAAAAAACAAAGTATCAAGAATACATTTAAGTTTTGATATAGATGTTATAAATAGAAATGAATGTCCCGGAGTAAATGTTCCAAATAGATGGAATAATGGAATAACTAAACAAGAGGCATTAAATGCATTTAAATCATTTATCAAAGATTTAAATATTACATCAATAGATATTGTGGAATATAATCCTAAAACAGATATAGAAAATAAATCTTTAAATATAGTATTGCAAGCTATTGACACATTAGAAAAGACAAAGGACTCAAAATAAATTATCCTTTGTCTTTTTTATGTCTTTAAGTTATTTCTTACTAATATTTTTCTTGTTATTATTTACTTTTCTTATATTATTAGCTTTCTTTTTAACTTCATTCTCTAAAGTTTCCTCATTACTTGTTTTCTCTTCTTCGTTTGTTTCATCCTCTAAACCATTTGGTAAATAACCCATAGTTCTAAGCATTTTTCTATTAGAAGAACTAACATGTAACATTACTACACCAGCAGCTACAAATGTAATTACCGCATTCCATAAAATAATTCCTGCATTTTCTTGAGAAGACTTTTTATTTTCTTCTTTTACATAGTCATTATATGCCTCAATTACATCGTATCTTTCATCTGATTCATATAATTTTTTAATAACACTTTTAATGCTATCATCGTAATCAGAAGCATAACCTGGAAATACTTGATCTCCAATTATAATATATGGTACTCCTTGTGCTGGGTTATTCATAAATGTTGATAAATTAGTTAATAAATTAGCATTATTTTCATCATACCATGATTCAAAAGATACAACCTTAAAATATTTTCCATATTCATCAACAATACTATTTAAGAATGTTAAAAATGAACGGCAATAACCACATCCTTGACCTCTAAATAAATAGATAGTAACTTGATCATCAGCTTCTTTATAATTTTTTGATGACAATTCCATTTCTTCAGATTTTAATGTTTCACTTAAATCTAAATGCTTATAATCATCTAAATTAACTTCTTTTAATTCACTAGCTGCTAATACATTTGTTACGGGAGATAATACTAAAACTAAAGCAAGTAATACCCCTAATAATTTTTTCATGTAAATTTTCTCCTTTCTTATAATACTATTGTAATTTAATTTTAAAAAAATTACAATAAAACATGCATTATTTATTAATTTTCTAATAAAAAAGTAAGTTTATTTATTAACTTACTCTTCTGAATTTAAATTTTCTTTCTCATATAGATTTCTATATAACTTATTGTTTTTTAACAAATAATCATGGTTACCAGAATCCGATACTTTTCCATTTTCAATTATGTATATAATATCTGCATCAACTATTGTTGATAATCTATGAGCTACGATAATAACTGTATGATTTTTTACTAAGTTATCAATTGACTCTTTAATATATTTTTGTGAATTATTATCAAGGGCACTAGTTGCCTCATCAAATAATATAATCTTACTTTTCTTTAAAAGTGTTCTTGCTATTGATAACCTTTGTTTTTGTCCGCCAGATAGATTAACTCCACCTTCTCCTAAAATAGTGTCATATTTTTCTGGTAGTGACATAATATAATCATCTAAATATGCAATTTTAGAATATTTTCTTACTTCTTCTAAACTAACTTCCTCATCAATTAATTTAAAATTTTCAAAAATTGTTCTATTAAATATAAACGGTTCTTGTCTAATTATTGATACTTGCTTTCTAAGTTCTTGTTCACTTAAATCTCTAATATCTATTCCATCTATACTAATAACTCCACTATCTGGATCAAACACTCTTGTAAGTAAATTAAATATTGAAGATTTACCACTACCAGATGCACCTACTATTGCAATTTTCTTGTTTGGTTCTAATTTTAAATTAAAATCTCTAAGCAATTGTTTTTCATTTGGATAACCAAAATTAATATCTTTAAATTCTATTACTCCTTTAATATTATTTATCGTTTTATTACCAAACTTTTCATCATCATATAACCTATTTTCTAATATTTCATTAACTCTTTGTAATGATACATACATTTTTTGATACACTTCATTAAAATAATTAATTCTTTCTATTAATCTTGTAAAATTATATACATAATATGTCATAGCTACCAAAAATGTTAATGATATTTTTCCATAAAACAATAATATTATACAACTAGCATATATAAAAAATTCTAACGTATTTCTAAGTATAGAAGTTGTTGTTTTATATTTAGTATTTAAAGATACTTCTTCTATTGATTTATCAAGCAATCTACTATTAATATTTAACATATTCTTCATTAATCTTTTCTTTATTCCTAAAGTTTTTACTTCTCTTATTCCTCTTATAGATTCGTTAGTTAAAGAAGTGAATTCATCTCCTATTTTCTTTCTTTGTTTATGTAATTTAACAAGTAATGGGTTATATCTTTTAACTATAAAATAAACAACAACAAGAAATATTAATATCTCTATTCCTATAATCCATGAATTTATAAATACATATACAAGAATACAAAATGCTGCTATTATCGATGATGATAATTCCAATATATGTAAAAATGCAAAACTTAAAGTACTCGCATCATTATTAATTCTATTTATTATTTCGCCACTAGAAAATTTCTCAAAAGCATAAGCAGGTAAATATAAAGCTTTTTTAAATGCATTAAATTCTAATTTTCTTGTAATTTTACTTTCAAGTTTTTGAAATAAACCACTTATTCCATAATAAACAATACTATCAAAAACTACACCAAGCATATAATATATACATAAAAAAATAAGAGCTTCTTTTATTTTTAAATTAGTTATTGCTTCAACGGCTGAGCCATGTAAATAACCTGTAAACGTATTAATAATTTCTACCAAAAAAATTAATAAACTTGCAAAAATAATTTTTACTTTTTCTTCTTTAACTAAATTCCACAGAGGCTTAAATTCATTTTTCTTTTTCATTTTTACCTCCTAATTAAACGTTATATTTTAGAAAGATGGAAAAAAGATTAATTCCCTTCTTTCATTAAATACATACATAATTGAATTTTTCATTTTTCCACTCCTTTCATTTAAATTCGACAACATCATATCAAATACAACAGAAAATATCAACCATTTTTAGTTGATATATTATTTAACACTCATATACACTTGATAATCATTCTCATTATAACAAGAAAGGATAACATTAATATTAGGATAATTTAAACTTTTTAATGTATTCAATACTACCCTAGCAGCCTCTTTTTTTGGGTATCCATATACTCCCGTACTAATGCATGGAAAAGCTATTGTAATTTCTTCTAAGTTATTAGAGACTCTATATTTTTCTGCTAAAGCAATAGAATTTTTATAACAATTTGATAATAATTCTTCATTATTATTACCTTTTTTATATATAGGCCCAACAGTATGAATTATTCTATCACATGGTAATTTATATGCACTTGTCATTTTAGCTTCACCAGTATTACAACCATTTAATCTCTTACACTCATCAAGTAACTCTTTTCCAGCTTTTCTATGTATTTGGCCGTCAACCCCTTCTCCACCAAGTAAACTCTTATTAGCTGCATTTACTATAATATCTACATCAAGTGAAGTAATATCACATATCATTGTTTGTATATCTTTCATATTTTATCCTCCATAGACATTTTATCATACAATTCTCTTACTTATACAAAAAATAACTTAATTATTTATTATTCATTCTCTTTTATGTAATCATCTAATTCTTTTTTCCATGAAGAATCAATATGATCTTTAGAACAATAGTTTTCACTAGCATAAGACACCGCTTTAAATAATTTTGATACTCCTTTTTTATCTTTTCTATAATTAGCTATATTTTCTTTATTAATTCCAATACTTTGTCCTTCACTATATGAATCAATATCCGCCCCTATGTACATAAACTCCCATTCTTTATGTCCTTGTATCATCTCTTTTATTTGTTCTTTACTATATCTATGTGAAGCATTCTCATACCCATCTGTTGTAATAATAAACATTACTTTCTCTGCTTTTTCATTTTCCATAAATTTTATTGACTCCCCTAACGCATCAAGTAATGCCGTGCATCCCCTTACAAAATATTTTTCTTCAGTTAAATTAGGAACATCACTAACATTTTTCCTTTTAGTTAATATTTCATACTTATCATCAAATAATATTGTTGTTATTTTTACATTTTTATTTTTGAAATCATTAATATAACCATTATATCCTCCAATCGTATCCTTTTCAGTACCTCTCATAGAACCACTTCTATCAAGTATAAAAACTACATCCATTAATTTTTCTCTTTCTTTCATATATAACATCTCCTTTTCTTTTACATAATACTAAAAACATTCACTATATTGGTCTATTAATAAGCGACAATTTATACTTTATATGATAAAATATTCTTATAATTATTATTTCTTTATTAAAAGGGAGAAAAAATATGAATGATATAAAAAACAAATTAAAATTATTTATTAATAATAATCTAGTTGATGAAGTTAAAAAAACTAAATTAGTTAATAATATTAGCATCTTTAAGGATGAAGAATCAGTTAATATTGACAATAAAAGTTCATTCTATAAAATTAAAAAAACAAATAAAAATTCAAATATAGAAGATTATTTTAATAAACATAATCAATATAGTGATTTTCAAACTATGTTATTTAAACTTATAGATGATAGAAACTTAAAAGATTCTGATGTTTATAATAAAGTGCATATTGATAGAAGATTATTTTCTAAAATAAGAAGTGATAATAATTATCATCCAAGTAAAGAAACAATAATTCTTTTAGCAATAGCATTAGAATTAACAGAATATGAATTAGATGAACTTTTAAATAGTGCATCATATTCATTACCTAAAAACAATAAGTATGATTTAATAATAAGATTTTGTTTCATTAATAAAATATTTAAGATTTCTGATATAAATGAATTATTACATGAATATAATTATAAACTATTTAACTATTAACTTATTAAAAATACATCATAATAAAAAAAATACATTTCTTTATTATATAAATGTATTTTTTTATATGTTTTTCCTAATATTATTTATTCCAATTTTATAATAATTATCTATTTTATTTGTTCTTTTATAATCGTATATATGCATCAAATTATTCTTTATTTTAATCTTATATTTATTAGAAAATCTATCTATTAAATATCCAGTGTCAACTTTATATCTTCTTAACATATTGTATTTACATACCATTGCTTCTATATTGTCATTAGTTATAACTTCTAAATTTGGATGTGCATTATATCTTTCTTTATATGATTTAACTAGTTTTTCAATTTGAGAATATGTTAATTCATGAGATAGAGTTATTTTATTAACACCTAAACTATGAAGTAATGCGACTGAATATGAATTTGTTACATTCAGTGAAAAATCAGTATCAACATTTTTATACTTATATACACTTCCTAAATCACTTACTAAAATTGGAGCTTCATATTCTTTTAACTTTTCATTAATTCTTGGTATTTTCAAAATACACTTTTTATCTTTTATTTTGCTAAATTCTTTTTCATCATCAATATAGATAATATTATATTTATCTTTAAATTTTAAATATTCTTCATATGTATTAACTAATATATTACTATTCTCTTCCTTATTAAAATTAGGTACTACTAAATAATAACATTCCTTTTTATATGGTATTTTATATAATCTTAATTCATCTAATTTTAAGAGTGTTTTTCTTCTTAATTCATTTAATATGTTTATCGGAACAAATATATTATCATCTTTTAATATTTCTAAGTTATCATACTCATATACTGTTTGTCCTAATTTTGATAATTGTTCTTTTATTCTTTCTAATGTTGTCTCAGAATTTTGAGCTTTATTTACTATATAATCACTTTCTAACTCAACACTATTTTCTCCATCATTAATAATTAATTTTATTTTTGAATTTAATTTTAAAATACATCTAGCTTTTATTTTTATTCTTTTATTGATTTTTATATTTTTTTCTATTTCTTTTAATTGATTATAATCAGTTGTTTTTAAAACACTTGAATTAATTGATACTTTATCTTTAAATGGTATATCAACAATATCACCCTTAGTAGCTTTATCTATTCTCTTATTATTTTTAAACATGGTAGTTATAATACATCCAGAATCATTATTACCTATTATCCTTATACCATCATTAATATTTAACTCATCTTTTAATTTTATCTTTAATTTGTTTTTATTAATTTGTATTACTTTTCCTATTTCTATACCTAAATGATTTGGCCTATAAGTGTTAATTATTTTATCATTTTCTTCATTAAATATAAATCCCTTTGTAAATTCTCTATTAAACACTTTTTTAAGATTAATTATATCTTCATTAGTTATTCTAGTTTCTTTGTATTTCTTATAATTATCAATTGCTTTTCTATATAATGATGTCACTAAAAATACATATTCAGGTCTTTTCATTCTTCCTTCTATCTTTAAACTATTTATTCCCATATCGATAAGTTTACCAATATTTTCAAGAGTCTTTAAATCTTTAAGACTCAATAAAAATTTATTTTTTTCTACTATTTTATTATTTACTTCTAAAGAGTATTCTTGTCTACAACATTGTGCACAAGTTCCTCTATTACCACTTCTATTACCAATTAATGCACTCATTAAGCACTCACCCGAATAACTCATACATAAAGCACCATGAATAAATATTTCAAGTTCAATATTTGTGTTATCCTTAATATTTTTTATTAATTCAATAGGAGTTTCACGAGCTAAAACTACTCTTTTTATGCCTAACTGTTCACAAAATTTAACACCTTCTAAATTATGAATATTTGCTTGAGTAGATGCATGTATTTCTATATTTGGAAAAGTTTTTCTAATTAAATCAATCATGCCTATATCTTGCATTATTAATGCATCTACATTTATTTTATGTAAGAAATCGACATATTTAATTAATCTTTCAACTTCACTATCATAAATAATTGTATTAATAGTTACATACACTTTTACTCCATATAGATGACATATGTTAATAGCTGTAACTAACTCATCATTAGAAAAATTACCTGCAAAACTTCTTGCACCAAAATTTTTGCCCGCTAAATATACTGCATCACATCCACCATTTATCGCAGCCATTAAACATTCCATATTACCAACTGGACTTAATAACTCTGTCATACACATCACTCCATGTAGATTATAACATAATTATTTGTATAATGTTTATTATAGAAATCATAGAAGCAAATTCATAATTTTTTCTGTTAAACTTCTAGTTTTTAATATATTCTATCTTTAAGATATATTTATATTTAAATAACAATAATTATCTTTTATTTAACTTTTAATAAAATTATTTTTTTATTAAAATTTATAAATCAATTTCACTTATAAATTCATAATTTTTATTTATTTTTGTTAGTTTTGTCTTTAAATAATCAGGTTTAATTGGGGATTTTTTTATATCTTTTTTATCAATCCATTTATAAATAATATTTTTACCTTCTTCAATCCCGTCAAATTCACCTTCTTTTATTAATGATGAATTATCTGGAATACTAACTAAATATCCTAAAATATATTGATGTTGTGTTTTACCGCCAAATTTGAAGAAATATTCTGTAAACCATAAAGGTCTTTCTATGATTGCATTTTTCTCTCCTGTCTCCTCAAATAATTCTCTTAATACTACTTCTTCTCCTGTTTCCATAGTAGCAATTGCTCCACCAGGTAATGCCCAGTTTTCATCTCCTTTTCTTTTTTGAAAAAGTATTTTATTATTTTTTTCAATTACCGCTACTGCTCTACTACTAAATTTAACATCTCCTATCATTAATCTTATATCTGTTTTTTCCATTTTCTTTCTCTCCTTTAACTCATACTATATATTTTTTAATTGTCTATATTATTATCAGTTATTGTTATGATTACTTATCTTTTAGGTTTTGCACATAAATTTACCTCCTTTATTTTATACATTACATTTTAAAATAATGATATATCATTTCAAATTTTTCTAAAATTATATTCATAGAGTTTTCATTGTTATATTTGTAAAGAGTTTATATGAAAAATACTACTTTTAGAGTTTCTATTTTGCTCATAAATATTTATTAATCTATTTGCATTATTTTATCATAAAAAAAAAGAAGATTAATATCCAAATATTATTCTATTTAAAAAATATTAATATTAAATTCTTTTGAATTATTAACTTCTCCTTTCATAGAATTATCTATTATATATTCAATTAATGCTTACTTTCTATTTCAACGTTGTATATTCTATAAATTAATTTTCAAATAAAAAGAATTACAACTTCGTCCTTTAATGGACTAGGTCATTTTTTAATTTGTCACTTAAATAGTTATATATTATTTCAAAATTTTTTAGTGTCTCCTCACTAACATTTACTTTTATATTAGTCATTAATAATTCTTGTAATGATTTATTGAATAGTTTCTTGTTATATGTTTTACTATCAGGATAACACATTTGTTGAATAGATATTCTTTCTTGTTTTGACAATATCTTTTCCATACATTTTCCAGACCATTTTTTATTTATGTCTTTAAATGTTACCAATTTTTCTTCTACTAATGGTCCAAATTTGTTTAAATATTCTTTTTTACTATCTTCTCCTGCTGAATCACTATCTAATACAACAACAGCATTTTTACCCCATCCTGCATATAACGATATTAAATTATGTGCACTATCACATGACATACCAGGTATCATAATCAAATCACGTTTACCTAGCATGATTTTAAAGAAATAATTTAATGTATAATAATCATTTTTACCTTCAAATATAACTGCTGAGTCACTAAAATCTAGCTCATTAGGCACATATTCTAAAACATCTAAAATAGGTTGAAAATAACTTGTATTCTGTGGATGACTATTAACATAACTTCTATATCTTTCAATTTTAATATTGGTTTTATTAGTATCATATTCAGATAGTTCATCTTTTTCTAAAGCACTATTAGTTACTACAAATGCACCCTCTAACCAATTAGGATTAATTAAGTATTGACTATGGGTAGTATAGATAATTGAACATTTATCACTAATTCTTTCTAAACTTTTTAACAATTGATTTTGTGCATTTCTAGATAAATTAGCAGCAGGTTCGTCAAATAAGAATATGACTTGTTTATTCTCATTTTTTCTAAATCCTCTAAATTGAGTTATTAGCAAGAATACAAAGAACCATCTAAATCCTAAAGATCTTTCGCTTAATTTAAATATTCCCTCAGATCCTTTTTTTACTTTAAATTCAACATAGCATCCTTGTTCATCTTTTTTTACATATACTACTACTTCATAATCTCTATTTTTTAACACCTGAGACCATTCATCTGTTATCTCTTTTGTAATTTTTTCACTCATTTTAAGTGCCAACTGATCAATGTTTTCTCTATCTGTTTCTATTCCACTATTCATCCTGTCAATTATATGAGTTTGAATATTTAAATCATCACCTAATGAATCAAGTATATCTTGTACAACGGCCTTATAAAATTGTGGTTTATATCCTTTATTTTCGACATTAACACCATTAAGATATATTTTATCAGGAAAATCAAATAATGTTGTTGGAAAATATAACACTTTAGGCATTTTTTGTTTAATTAGTTCTATTAGTTGTTTCCATATTTCATTATCTTCTTTAAATAAATTGGTTTCCTTCTTTCTGCCTTTCTTGATACCTTTTAAATTAACATCCCATATTATCTGATGGTTACCTTGTAATTTAGAATCCTTAAATATATATTTTTGTGTTAGTGATAATTCGTTTGGTAATTCAGACAATTTATAACCACAATTTTTTTCAGCAAATTTAGTTACTTCTTCTATATCTTCATCATCAAGTTCAAAAATAAATTTTATTTCTATACTATCATTGAAATTTGATCTTTTATTAATTGGAATAATATCATTTTCACTTAGTTGGGATGCATTACTTATTTCTTTTAAAGCTTTATCATCATTATATTCAAAGTAATCAAGAGCTTCAAGAATAGTAGTTTTCCCGCTTTCATTTATTCCTACTAATGTATAAACATTATTACTTGGTGTTTTTGATAAATCTAACTCTAAATGTTGAATTCCTTTAAAATTTTTTACATCAATTTTTTTTAATTTCATATTTTACCTCCTAATATAAAAAGAGCAAAAAATACCAGTGTTACTACATATTGGTATAATTGCCCTTTATATTCTTCTTTTATTCTTTATTTAATAACCAATCAACTACATTGATTTTTGTTATTCCATCATAATCAGCTTCCATATCCATATCATAAGTTATTAAATATTTTGGATAATGGTCTCCTGTTTTTTGTAATGATTTTAGTTCTCTCTCTAATACTTTTTCATCCCTAACTGTTAATGCTACTTGATAATATTTTAAGCCATCTCTATTTTCAGCAACAAAGTCAACTTCTAAATCATCAACTTTTCCCACATATACTTTATATCCTCTTCTTAACAATTCAAGATAAACTATATTTTCTAATATATGTCCCATATCACTATCAGCTTTTTTACCTAATAAATAACTTCTTAATCCTTGATCTACAACATAATATTTGTAATCTCTTGCAAGTAAATTTTTACCTTTAACATCAAATCTTTCAGCTTTATATATTAAGAAACTCTCTACAAATGCAGAAATATAATTTTCAACAGTATGATTACTTGTAGGAATTCCCTTACTTGTTAATGTATCACTTATTTTTTTAGTAGATATTGGACTACCTATGCTATCAAATATAAATTTTAATACACTTTCTAATAGCATTTTATCTGTTATATTATTTCTAGTTATTATATCTTTATAAACTATTGTAGTAAATATACCTTCCAAGTATGTATCCAAATCATTAGGATTATCTTGAAGTATTGATATATTACCTGGCATACCACCATTTTTCATATAGTCTAAAAAATATTCATAACGACTTTTATAAGAATTATTAAATGCACTTAGATATTCCTTGAATGATAAAGGTAACATTTTTATTTCTACATATCTTCCTGATAATAATGTTGCTAATTCTCCAGATAGCATATAAGCATTTGAACCTGTTATATATACATCAACATTTTTCTTTATATATAAACTATCAACAGCTTTTTGAAATTTAGGAACATTTTGAACTTCATCTAAGAAAACATAATAATTTTTCTTTGAATCTATTTTTTTATTTACATAATCATATAGTTCCTTATAACTTTCAAAATTATAATCAGCATCTTCAAGATTTATCTTTATTATTTGATCATCTTTAACACCAGTTTCTTTTAAATAATTTATAAATAATTCAAATAATGTAGATTTACCACATCTTCTTATTCCAGTAACAACTTTGATTAAATCTTTATCCTTAAATCTTTTTAATTGTTCAAGGTACTCTGTTCTTTCTATCATAGTTTTCACCTCTGCTATAAGTATATATTAAATTTGATATAAAGTCAAGTTTTGGAAATATTTTTCCAAAACTACCAAAATTCGACAAGTTTTGGAAATTGTTATTTTTTGTTATTTTTATCATTATCTTTTTCTACTTCAGATAATTCTTCATAATCTTCTTCATATCCTAATCTTCTTAAATAATCTTTTCCACCATCAACTGCAACTGCACCACATTTACAAAACTTAAAATCATGTCTATATGTTGATTCAATTATATATCCACACTTTTTACATTTAATTTTATTAACTATTATCTTATTCATAAAACCACTCCAATAAATCCATTACTTCTTTCTTAATACCCATTTTATCTGCGTACTTAGAAAGTTTAACAAGATCCTTATCCTTTCTCTTAATATATTCTCTTAAACTATATTTAATATGTTCATTATCCATTCTTTTTTTAGACCTTATAATATCACAGATACATCTTTCAATATCATATACTCTAACAATATTCCCAAATGGTGTTTTCACTTCTGTTAATCCTAATTCATATATATCATCAGATACATAAAACACATTATGATTTTTCAATTTAACACTATTATAATTTTTCTTAACAGTTATATCGTACTCACTGTTAGGTGCTTTAATTGATAATCCATGAAAATATAATGCAGTCATATGAGAATATATAATACCTGGTAAATTCAAATTAAGTACATAATAAGAATCTGGAAATTTATTAACATCAATATATATTCCATTATCAAGTTTTTCTATAATACCTCTATCTAGCATAATATTAAGATACATTCTATGAATGCCTAATTCGGTTAATTGTTTAGATGTAATGTATCCATTATTAACCTTCATTAGTTCTTGTATTATCTCAATATTACTTTGATCTTTAAACTCTTTTATAGTCATCGTTTTCATATACATTCTCCTTTTGTCTTTTACACCTTTATTTTATATTTTATCAGTATAAATGTCGATATCATTATAAAAATAAAATACTAATAATTTATATAAAAAATTAGTATTTTTTTTAAATTTACGTACCTAGCTTAGTACCTAAAATAATTCAATAGGCCTCAAACCCTTTAAAATAAACAAAAATGAGCCCTTTCGGCATCCTTCAGGGGG